>JBFFQB010000046.1:0-23790 GCA_041573795.1 Anaerolineales bacterium | reverse complement strand
TCGGCGACATCGGCGATGACGATGCCCCAGCGTATGCCATGCGATGCCGTAGGGAGTGGAATGATGTCATAGAAATCTCCCCCAACTTCCCGAGCTACTTTCCAGGCCGATGCGATTTCCCACCCAGGAACGGAGGGCATGATCTCAGGAATAAAGCTTGATTGAATATTCCTGGCCATTGTAAGCTCACGCTCAAGAGAGCGTCGTACTGCCGCCTCCTCCACCAATCGGGCGTTTTCAAGGCGAAGGGACACCTGATGTCCGATCCCGGCTAGTAGTGCCGGGCGAATGCCAGGGAGAGGGCTGTCCTGCATCAGAAGTAACCCCAGCAGCGTATTTCCATCCGTCAAATTCAAGCATAAGGCCTGGGTTTGTTCCAGCATTTGATCTAGCGGATCTGGAAGATCAATCCTTCTTGGGTTTTGACTCTCGACAAGTGGGATATCAAGGTCGAATTCGGTGCTACTGAGAACGACTGCTTCGAATCCGAGTGACTGCTTGCGCCTGAACCCAGCATGAACACCGATGGATAAGGATTCTCCAATCTCGTCGGGTAGCAACAGTAAAGCCCAATCAGTACCGGCCAGGAGTGTGGCCAATTGAAGAACAGCCTGGAGTGCGGCCAAGGTATCTCCCGGTTGTGCTGCGTGGCGAGCGATTTCCAACAGAACCGTGGTCATCCAGGCCTCTTCTTGTCGCGCGTCGTAGTTGCGTGCTTCCAGCATCGCGAAGCCAAGCTGATTGGCGAGCATCTCGAGCATGCTACCCTTATCACCTTCCAGATCAATTTCACCACGAGCTTGAAGGAAAAGGACACCAAGAAGGCGATCAACAACCGCAAGAGGAATGGCATATTCGATCTCTTCTCGGAGATCCGCTGCGTCACTCTTTCTCGTGGTAACACAGATGACGTTTTCCTGCGCACTACGTTGCACCAGCTGCGGGATTTCACTCCTTGCGTCAGCCGATGTTGTATTACGCAATTCAATCTGACCCTCGATCGATTCAAAAATCATAACTTCCTTGAAGTCTAATAGTTCTGCAATGAGCGTTATGACTTGCTGGAGGCGGTCGCTGAGAGGGTCAAGTGACATCAGCGCATGTGATATCTCTTGAATGAGGACCATTGAGAATGTCAGGTGTTCAGTCTCTTGGCGAAATTTTATTTGGGCTAAAGCCAGGCTAATGCTATGAGCCAGTACGGTAAGAAGTTGAACGTGATCATCAGAAAAGGCATTTGCTACCCGACTCTGTATGGCGAGTATGCCTATTACTACATTGGATGTACCCAGGGGTATGAACAACCCAGATACTGGCGGATCCTTGGCTTCATAGCCCGGAAGGGCTGGAAGCTCATTTCGTTCAGAGATAAAATCGTGGACCAGGAGTGCTTGTCCAGTGCGCCGAACCCATCCGATCAGGTTTTCCCCTTCACGATCCATGCTGTAGGCGTGGTTCTCAGAGCGGGTCCCATCCTGAATCAAAATCAGGGTTCGGTATTGCGCTTCATCGAAAATACCTAGCTGGAAAAAATCTGTTGGGATGAGCCTGGCGATCTCAAGGAAGGTGACTTCAGCAAGTTCGTGGTAATCCGAGGTAGCAGCAGCGATGGCCCGGCCGGCATTGGCTAATGAAGAGGTGTCCCACTCGTGGCTAGCTGCCATAGGATCTAGTTAACAAACCTACCACTCACTCAATCTGGTTTCTGTCAGTCGGAAGAGATTAGTCAATCTTCGTTGTTGTCTTTTCATTTCGCTTCAGCGGGATTTTGCCGTTTGAGCATTTGAAGTAAATTGCGCTCGCCCTTACGCTCATAACGGATCTCATCCATGACTTTTTGAATGATCATCAAACCCAGCCCGCCTACGGGAGGGTCCTCTTCAGTCCAATCTATCTCGACCGGCTCCTCGATCGGATTGAAAGGGGGGGCGTCATCCCATATTTCGATCTGAACTTCTCCGGGCCCGGCAATCACCTGTGCTTCAATAAGGTTGGAGGATTCTCCCTGATAGCCATGGGTGATGATATTCTCAAGCGCCTCACACACAGCAAGTTGCAAGGCATATTGATCGCGTGAGGTAAACCCAGCTTGCTTTGCGACACGCTCGACCAGATCACTCAATGTTGCGATCTGGTCGAAACGTCCTTCAATTGTGATATGTTGATCAGCCATTCCAATATTAGAATGTGCCAATGGCCGTCTCTCTGTCCTCGAATTGTTCGAAGAGGACATCCAGACCGGCGATATCAAGTGTATCGATCACTTGTTGAGAAGGTTCAGCCAGTAGAATTTTCCCGCCAGCTGAATTGACTACTTTGCGGGTGTTGACGAGTACCCGCAATCCTGCCGACGAAACGAAGTCGACGTCAGACATGTCAAGGATGATATTGAATTTTCCTGCATCTGTTAAACTGGTAAGGGCGGCTTCAAACTCGCCAGCAGTCGAACCGTCTACGCGACCAGTGATGGCAACCACGCTTACCCGTTTATGATCATTTATTTGGATCTCCATATATACCTCCTGATATCAGGTGGATCGAGTGACGATATACCGGGCTAGATCACTCAGAGCATCGCGTTCGGGTTTGCCCGGCAAACGTTCCAGATTCTTGAGGCTTTCCTCAATATAACTTCCAGCCTGTTCCAATGCGCGCGTTACTCCATCCGATTCGCGAACATCGTTAATTAATTGTTCGAGTTGCTCCTCAGTAAGGGAGCCAGTCGTAACCTGGTTGATCAGCTGCTTCTGCTTGGGCTCGCCCTCGAAATAGAGCAAGGTTGGTAGTGTAACCAAGCCCTGGCGTAAATCGCTTCCCACGGGTTTTCCCACATCATCAGAATTCCCGATGTAATCAAGGACATCATCAACGATCTGGAATGCCATTCCGATGAAGTAGCCAAAGCGTTTCATCGCTTCAACCCCTTCCCGGTCGGCGTTGCTCAAGAGGGCAGCACCTTCGGTAGCGACTTCAAATAATGAAGCTGTTTTCGCATAAATGCGCTGTTGATACGCCTTCAACGGTTCATTGAGGTTCTCCCCAAAAAGTTGAGTTACCTCACCATTGACGATCGTCATCAGTGTACGGGAGAAAGCTTTCATGAGAGGCAATGACCCGGTCTCTGCTGCCAAATTTGCCGCACGGGCGAAGATGTAGTCCCCCGTTAAGACAGTTGCCCCGGAACTCCACTGCGCGTTTAGTGTAGGCGTGCCCCGTCGCAGTAATGAACCATCGATGAGATCATCATGAACCAGCGTGGCGGTATGGAGCATCTCAATCGCCGAAGCATGCGTTATGATGCGTTCGGGATCAGCCTCCATCAGTTGGCCAGCAAGGATGGTTGTTATCGGTCTTATGCGTTTTCCGCCGGAATTTAGAAGAAGATCAAGCGCCTTATTAAGGTTGGGGTGATGATCGATGTTCTTCTCCCGCAACCGAGCTTCCACGCGTTCGAGATCCTCTCGGGCGAGATCAAAAAAAGTTGCTGTCTGAGTTTCCATCGGTCCAATTAAATAATGCTTCTGCATTGAAAGTTGTTATCCTGGCGATCATCTCGGGGTCTTGCTCCCGGACACTTGCCATTTTTCTAATGATCCATTCTACGTTCGACGGCTCATTACGTTTACCCCGATTCGGTTCAGGAGACAAATAGGGCGAATCGGTTTCAACGAGGAGCTGTTCGATGGGTAAATTGTATACCAGTGTTCTAAGTTCTTCAGCCTTCTTGAAGGTAATCGGTCCTGCAATCCCTAGATAAAAATCTAGCTCCACAGCCAGACGAGCATATTCTTCCTCTGCGGAAAAAGCGTGGAGAACGCCTGGCTTGCTCGAACGTGCAGCGCTCAACGATTGTTGCCAGTGTGAGAGCATCTCCAGCACGACTTCAATGGCGGCGCGGTTGTGTACAACAACCGGGAGATCCATCTCTGTCGCAAGCGCAAGTTGTTCTTTGAAACACTCTAGCTGCTCGGGTTGGGGCGAAATGTTTCTGTAAAAATCAAGTCCGATCTCGCCAATCGCAACCACCTTGGGCTTCTTTGCCAGTTCACGCAACTGATCCGCACTGTTTGCATTCCAAGTGGAAGCGGAATGCGGATGAACCCCAACCGCAGCATATACTTCAGTATAGCGCTCTGTTAATTGTATCGCCTGATGGCTGGATTCGATATCTGTCCCAGGAACAAGTATTTTGGATACACCCACTTGACGGGCGTTTTCTATGACCTGATCCAGGTCCTCACGGAAGACATCCATCGCCAAGTGGCAGTGGGTGTCAACGATATCAGAGCGAATCACATTTATCCTATGCCGACAAGCTTCAGGCCATCTTTTAGAATAGCTTGAACTTTGTCAGCTTTCGTCGTCTCGCAATATACTCGGACGATTGGTTCAGTTCCAGAAAAACGAACCAATAGCCAGCCGCCATCTTCTAGCGAGAACTTATATCCATCCGTGGTAAGGATATCGACGACCTCCATTCCAGCAATGGAGGTAGGTTTTGCCGATTCGATCTGCTTGCGATGTGCTTCACGTTTTTCAGGTGCCAGTGGGGTATCAATGCGATCGTAATAATGGGCGCCGACCTTCTCGAAGAGCAGGTCAACCAGCTCGCTTGGCTTCCTGTCCAGCCGAACCATCATGTCGAGCAAGAATAACCCCGCCAGGATCCCATCCCTTTCAGGGACATGGCCTTTGAAGGCATACCCGCCCGATTCTTCACCACCGATCAGCGCCTCAACCTCGAGCATTTTCGGGGCAACATATTTGAAGCCGACCCCAGTCTGATGCACAGGCACATCATATGCCTGTCCCAACTTTTCCAGCATCGAAGTTGTAGATAGAGTCTTGACAATGGGTCCGCGTTCGCCACGTACTTCCAACAAATAGTATGCTAGCAAGCCAAAAACACGCAGCTGGTCTACGAATATACCCTTCTCTGTCCCCAGTCCTACCCGATCTGCATCACCATCGGTGATAAGAACAACATCTGCGCCTGCCTCCAGGGCGGCTTTAAGCCCAGCGTCGACGTTGGGCGGAATCGGTTCGGGCCGAGACATCTCTGGGAAGATCGGATTGCGTGTATTGTGCACTTCTTCTACCTGTGTCGTCCCTCCCGCAAGGAGTTCGCTAAACCAACCTGCCCCATTGCCCCACATGGGATCAATGAAAACTTTCAGCCCGGCTTCACGAAGAGGCTTTAGATCGATCAGTCGCTCAATTTGAGCAATGTAATCTGGTTTCGGATCAAAGATTTCGATTATTCCGGCATCAACAGCGTCCTCGAAGTTGAGATGCGGGATCTCGTCATCAGTGTCGGGTATCCTGGCTTCGATTTGTTTCAAACCTTCGGGGTCGACTGCACCTCCATGTTCATCTCGAACCTTAAAGCCGTTATCGCCAGGGGGATTGTGGGAGGCAGTGATATTGATTGCTCCGGCCGCTTGCTTTGCGACGACGGAGTATGAAATGGTTGGAGTGGGCGTTGGCCCGTCGGTAAAGAAAACATGGAAGTCTTGCGAGGCCATGACTTCAGCAGCCACTTTTGCAAATTCGTCTCCAGCAAATCGCTTGTCATAACCGATTACCACCGACAATTCTCCCGGATTCTGGGATCGGAGATAATCAGCAAAACCATGCGTACAGCGCCGAACGGCTTCAAAGGTGTAATTATCAGCGATGCGTCCACGCCAACCGTCCGTTCCAAATCGAATGGGCTTTACCGCCATACCACCTCCTGCGGTGAGTTGCACATGCAACTGGGTTCCTTGATAAGAAGACGGCCAGGCTACTACTGACCTGGCCCTCTGCATCACTCAATTTCAGGCGATGGCACCGATACGCTGGGAGTAAATTTGCCGGTACCGTCTTTTCAAGCTGCGTACAGGACTGAATGGGATTGCAGTGCCAGGGAATTATACCGTGAAAGAAATGACCGAGCCAGTTTTGGTTTACAAACCAGGACCTTCATGATAGACTTCCCACCGTTGCGGCGCCACAAAAAGGCGTTTTCCGCTCCCGGGCAACACCGCACGGTGGCAGCTCGGGGGCAATCCCGAGGAAAGGAGTCCTTCTATGCGCAACTATGAAATTGCATTCATCGCCGATTCTGAACTTGACCCCGAAGCCTTGGAAGAGCTTGAAGGCAAAGTGAAAGGCTGGATCGAAGCTGCCGGTGGTAAACCCGGCAAGGTCGATCAGTGGGGGAAACAAAAATTCGCTTACCCAATCCAGAAGAAGAATGAGGGCTTTTATACGTTTATCGAAGCCGAAATGCCTCCGCAGGCACCCGCTGCAGTTGAGCGCGACATACGCCTAAATGAGCAGATTCTTCGATTTCTGGTGACGGCGGTGGAAGAATAAACCCGGGCAAGTATCTACTTAACGGATAAGGAGTCTGGCATGAGTCGGGGTCTCAATAAGTTGATGATCATCGGCCATCTTGGACGCGATCCGGAAATGCGCTATACACCTTCCGGAAGGCCTGTGACAACGTTCAGTGTTGCAACGAGCCGCAGCTGGCATTCGGCTGACGGCGAGCGTCATGAAGAGACAGAGTGGTTTAATGTCGTCGCATGGGGCAGCCTGGCGGAGATTTGTAACCAGCACCTCCGAAAAGGACAGCAAGTTTATGTGGAAGGTCGATTACAAACGCGTCGCTGGGAAGATTCGGAGGGCAATAAGCACTTCACAACGGAGCTTGTGGCCAGAGAGATGATTATGATGGGGGATAAGCGTGACACTTTGGTCGCCGAGGCTCATGAAGAAGACGAAGGCGAAGAGTTACCTTTCTAGAGCATGTATTATCACCCCTATGTTAACAAGGGTGAAGGAGAGAAGACATTGAGTGAAGAAGATCGAAACTCCCAGGGCGAGCGATCCCAGGATCGCCGGTCCAGAGGGGGACGACGATATCGTCGCCCGCGTGTTTGTCAATTCTGTGCCGACAAAATCAACACGCTGAACTACAAACAGGTAGACCTTGTTAAGCGCTATGTGACTGATGCAGGTAAAATCCGCTCACGCCGTGAAACTGGAAACTGCGCAAAGCATCAGCGGATGGTAGCACGTGCCGTGAAACGGGCGCGTCATCTTGCTCTCGTACCATACACCTCAGATCGGTTGAGATAAAAGTCGACCCATCAAGCGCGTAGATCATCAACTTTTCAATCCAACGTTCTATTCGATCAGGTGAGAATAATACATGGCTAAACGAGGTGCAGGTGAATCAAAAAAGCATTTGGCTCGCGCCGAGCGTGAGCGCCGACAGCGGCGCTGGATCCTCGGAGCAACCATCACGATTGCGGTCATACTTGTCTTGATCCTGGCTTATGGAATCTATGACACCACCTTTATCCAACCGTTTAAGACCGTCGCGGTGGTTAATGGTGAAACGATCACTTCGGGCGAGTTCGAGGGCCGTGTACGCCTACTCCAGCGTGAGTTGCTAAGCCAGCTGACCTCGTATCTCCAAATGGAATCGTTCTTTGGAGCCGACCCCAATATCCTGCAGGAAATCAGAGCCCTTCAACTGCAAATTGAGACGCAGTTAGCCAACCCGACGTTGCTGGGCGAGGATGTGCTTAATGCAATGATCTTGCAGCGTCTCTTGATTGCTGAAGCGCAGAGCCAGGGAGTCAGTGTGAGCGAGGACGAGCTGCAAACTGAAGTGCAGCGTAACTTCTTCTATTTTCCCGAGGGTACACCTACGAGCGCGCCAACCTTCACGCCACTTCCCACGAACACACTTGATCCTGATTCAGCGGAAGCCCTCACTCCAACCGTGGCGATATCTCCGGGGCCCAGTCCGACCGTTGAACCCACCAGCATTCCACGACCTACGGCAACCCCCTATACCTTCGAAGCCTACCAACAAGATTACAGCGAATTTATCAGTTCTCTATCTGATTTCCGCATCTCAGAGGAAGCTTTCCTGGAGTTCATTGAGATTGGGATTTTAGAAGATAAGATGCGCGAAAATTTTGTTGCTGAAGTCGAACAAGAAGGTGAGCAAGTATTTGCCAAGGTAATATTGGCCGAGTCGGAAGAAATCGCCAACGATGTCCTGGAGCGTTTCGAGGCTGGTGAAGCTTGGGAAGAACTGGCGGTCGAATTCTCGCTTGATGCGACAACCAGTGAAAACGGGGGTCAAGTAGGCTGGAGTACTTTGACCGATCTGCTGGCACGCTACGGCCAGCCAGGCTTGGCGGCGTTTGCAGCTCCTGAAGGGGAAGTGGTAGGCCCCTTCCCCGCTGAGGGAGGCGCATCCTACCTGTTTGTTGTGGAAGGTCGTGAAGTTCGTCCCCTAAGCGAACAGGCGATACAACAGGCGAAAGAACAGGCTTTTAATAACTGGTTGCAAGGTTTGAGAGACGGAGCCGAGGTAACTATTGTCGACGAATGGGAGCGCTATCTCCCACCACCGGTCCCACTAGGCTCGTAGCCCTGTAAGGGCAAGCTTCTCAGACGGCTGAACGTGATCCCCATGTTCAGCCGTTTTTGTTACATAGCCCTCTTTGCCCTTGAGCACGTCTTTGCATGCGGCTATACTTCTTAATGAGAAGAATGGAATGAATTTAGAAAGTCTTCTAAATGCGCTGCCTAACGAAACTTCGCCCACAGACCGTGAGCAAATAAAGCGCGCCTATCGGTTGGCTGAGAAAGCGCATCGCAAGCAGAAACGCGCTTCTGGGGAACCCTACGTTAATCACTGTTTGGCTGTCGCAATGATCCTGGTGGACTTGGGGGCTCCTGTCCCCGCCATCGTTGCCGGGCTCTTGCACGATACCGTCGAAGATACCAACATTGAACTAGAAGAAATCAATCGGAATTTTGGAGAAGAAGTCGCCAGTCTCGTAGATGGGGTGACCAAACTTACGCAACTTCCCCGTGTGAGCCATACCGGAAAACGAGCTACGGATCCGTTGGCCACGAAGGGTGAACTGGCGCGGGAAACATTGCGAAAGACCTTCCTGGCTATGGGTGAGGACGTCCGTGTGGTCGTCATTAAACTTGCGGATCGACTGCATAACATGCGTACCCTCTCCCATCTCCCGGTTGACAAGCAGAGCAGAATCGCGCAAGAAACGTTGGAAATCTTCGCACCCTTAGCGAATCGCCTGGGGATCTGGCAAATGAAGTGGGAATTGGAGGATCTTGCCTTCCGTTATGTTCACCCGGGCAGTTATAAAGAAATCGCGAGCAGCGTTTCCCAGCGGAGGACGGATAGGGAAGAGGCGCTCAATAAGATTAGTGATCGCATGCGCCAGGTTTTACTTGAGTCTGGTGTAAAAGCTGAGGTTTCAGGCCGCCCCAAGCATCTTTATTCCATCTATCGAAAAATGGAGCGCAAAGGTGTCCCCTTTGAGATGGTTTACGATGTGCGCGGTGTTCGCGTGCTGGTGGAAGATGATTCCCACTGCTACCTCGCCTTAGGGGTGATCCATACCCAATGGAAGCCAGTTCCGGGCACCTTCGATGATTACATTGCTACACCCAAGGACAATTTTTATCAGTCCCTACACACGGCAGTAATCTACGATGATGGCAAAACCCTGGAAGTTCAAATTCGAACTCGTGAAATGCATGAAAATGCAGAGTACGGTATCGCGGCTCACTGGCGTTACAAAGAAGGACGTACACGTGAGGATGCCTTTGAGCAACGTGTGATGTGGTTGCGGCGTCTGATGGAATGGCGCCAGGATGTCGATGATGCTGCTGATTTTGTCACGGCCATGAAGACCGATGTCTTTGATGATCGTGTGTATGTGTTCACCCCGAAGGGCGATATCATCGACCTGCCTGCGGGATCAACACCGATCGACTTCGCCTACCATGTTCACACTGCCATCGGTCATCAATGCAGGGGCGCCAAGGTGAACGGCAAGCTGGTTTCTCTGGATACGAAGCTTGCCACCGGTGATGCTGTTGAGATCCTCACGGCAAAGCGTGGTGGTCCCAGCCGTGATTGGCTGAACGTCAGTCTTGAGATGGTGAAAAGCCAGAGGGCGCGAAGCAAGATTCGTCAGTGGTTCCGTCGTCAGGATCGTGAGCAAAATGTCTCTCATGGACGCTTGCTGCTGGAGCGGGAGCTTCGGCGGCTCGGTTTGGAGAGGATCGGTTATGAACGCATCGCTAAAGAACTGAACTTTAACGCGGTGGAAGATTTGCTTGCCGCCATCGGTACTGGTGACCTGAACCTCAGTCGCATCATTGCGGTAATGGAACCCGATACCGATTCCGAACTTGTAGAAACTGAGAGCGCCGCGCTAGATCTCACCCAGGCGGTCGAGTCGGATGAAGTAAGCATTTTGGGCCTCTCCGGCTTGCTGACCCATCTGGGGCGTTGTTGCAAACCAGCGCCGGGGGATCCGATCGTTGGCTATATCACGCGCGGGCGTGGCGCAACGATTCATCGCCAGGATTGTCCAAACGTCCTGCGGATCCGGGATCGTGAACGATTGGTACAGGTAACTTGGGGCCGCCATGAACACACTTATCCGGTTTCTGTCCGCCTGCGAGCCTATGACCGTGATGGTCTCATGCGAGATGTCTCGACGCTTGTTGCCAACGAAGGTATCAGCATGACCTCGATCAATGTATCCACCAAGAACAGCCTGGCAATATTTGATCTGGTGATGGGAATCCGGGATGTTTCACAGCTAAGCCGGATCCTGAACCGGTTAGAAGCTTTGCCGAATGTGCTGGAAGCCCGTCGCTTGCGGCCAGGATAGCTCCTTGATCGTGGTTCTGAGGCGGGCATGATTGTGGGCTGCGCTGCGAATGACAAATGCTATCACCCTATCTCATTGCAGCCGCTTGCAGAAGGTGCATGCATTGATTATTATCTTCAACTTACTCGTTGGCGGGTGCTGGGGTGCTAGAGAGCATAGGGGGCTGGAAACCAAATGAGGGATCGAAAGGAGCAGTAAAAAACTAATGCAGAAGGTGATATGTGAATGACTTCGTAAAAAAAATGGGGGGCGGAAAATCGTTAGCGATCATCGCCCTGAGCCTCTTAGGAGCTCTGGATTCGTTTTACTTAAGTTGGCTTAAGCTTACCGGGTCGGTAGCCGCTTGCAGCAACATTGGTGATTGTGAGGCCGTCAATAGCAGCCGCTATGCTGAAGTGGCCGGGATCCCCATCGCCATCCTGGGTTTCCTGGGATACCTTGTGATTCTGGGATTGGCCATCGTAGAGTTGCGGAAACCAGACTGGAAATTAGGCTTGCGTTTAGGTTTTTTTGGGTTTACTCTGGCAGGGACGCTGTACTCGATATATCTGACCTATGTTGAGGTGGCGATACTTGATGCTATCTGTCCGTTCTGTGTTGTTTCGGCACTCGTTATGCTAGCGCTATTCATCTTTGCGATAGATCGCTTACGTTCTCTAATGGCTTCTGACTAGAGGAGGCTCCCAGTCATGCCAAGGATCCTTTGCCGCTACATAGATTGTGTCTACCTGGAAGATGGATACTGCGGGGCTCCGAAAGTTAGTCTGGATCCAGACGAAGGATGTTTAAAATACACCCGCATGGGTGAGATCCCCGAGGAAGACTGGGAAGAGGAAGAGGAACTTGATCAAATATGGGATGCAGACGAAGAGGACCTCTATTTGGTCGACGAGGCGGACGATTGGTTTGAGGAAGATGATATGTAGGTCATGCCCTTGTAGTTGAGGGCATTGAATCTGAAGCTTATATTATGCAACGGGCGCCAAAGGCGCCCGTTTTTCTAACCTAACCATGGGTGGAGAGACGTTCTACTCATCAGCTCTTGTTTTGACTTTTGTCTTGAGAGTGCGGCTAAAGATATCTTCCATTTCCCCACGATTCTTTTCACTGCCGCTTTTGCTAGACTTGGATGTTTTGGAGGGTGCGCCTGTCTCATCACTGTCAAGAGCCTGGCGCAAAGCGACTTCCATTGCTGTGGGGATTTCTTCCTCGACTTCATCATCAAAACTTGTTAATTCCTCGTGAGAGCTTTTCATGCTCAAACGAATTTGCTTCTTTTTACGATCAACTTCAACGATAGTCACGCTTACTTGATCCCCGAGTTTCACGTGCTCGTTGGGATCTTTCACGTAATCATCCCCCATTTCGCTCACATGGACGAGGCCAGATCGTTCAGCACCAATATCCACGAATGCACCGAAACTCTCGATCCTAACCACATCACCTTGAAGGGTATCTCCTACTTTCAACTGGTTCCAGCGCAGGGTCACAGGTTTGATTAGCGTAAGTTCTAATCGTTTCGCGTTCGCATCCACTTTCTGGATCCAAACTTCGACTTCATCACCCTCTTTAATCTCGTCTTCGACGCGATTTACGTTTCCCCGCTTCAATTGCGAAATATGCAATAATCCAGGAATCTCAGCACCGATATCGACAAAAGCACCAAATAATTCGATCTGGCTGACCACGCCCTCAATTTTCTGCGCCGGTTTAAGATCTTGGAGTGAGAGTTTATCTTTTACTTGATCGTTCACAAATGCACCTTCCTGGATCACCGCGATGAGTATTGCAACCTGCGGCGGTCGGAGATTATACCACGAGCCTTGGGGGAGTTTTTGGTCTGTAAGGTAGTTTTACTCACAGTTATGGTTCTTCAGTTTGTGTGGCAGTGATCGGGGCACCTCTACGCGCCAGGATGTGCCAGGCAGTTACAGATCTGAATCGGTCACTCGGGTCCAGCAACGGGCCTATGCTCACTCCCTGTAATTGGATATCAATCCCATAGGTATACGTTGGGTAATAGAGCAGCAGGGCGGGTAGCTGATCTTGGAATCGAAACTGAAAGTTTCGATAAAGTTCAGCGCGCCGGCCTGGATCTGGGTTAGTGCGCGCTTGTTCCAACCAGATACTGCTATTGCGGTCATTGTAGCCAGCGTAATTCTGGCCTGTCTCGGATTGCGAATCATGCCAGAGAGGATAGGGGTCTGGGTCCGGATAGCTTCCGAGATTTAATTCGGAGAGAACTGCTTGATAGGTGCGCGGTTCAAGGTGATCTTTCAGAATCGAATCTTCGTCCACGGATACCAAGGTTACCTGTACACCAATCCCTTCCCAATATGATTTTATGCCGTTTGCTATCTGGACCTGAACAAGATCAGGAGAATGTATTAGCTCCAGCGCAAGCTGCTCATCATCCTTTGCGCGCACGAATTCAGGGGTACCCCGGGCTGCTCCTGCCGGGAGCTGCCAGCCTTGTGCTTCCAGCAATCGTTCGGCTTGGATGGGATCAAAGGGATAGGCTTCCAGGCCATCTGCTGATGCCCAGGTGCCAGGCATGATCGGCCCAACGGGGATAATGCCTTGCCCTGCCAGTGCATCCTGGATTAACCAATTGCGATTGATTGCAAGCATTAATGCACGTCGAACGACTTTATCTGAAAAAAATGTTTTCTCAGCATCTTGGAGATTGAGATAAATTATGCCAATGCGCGGTAATCGTGCGGTATGAACATTGAGCGAGACTTCCGCCAAAGCCTGGTCAAGCGAGTCTTCGCCAATTTCTCCGACAGCAAGAATTTCCCCATTCTGGAACGCTTCAAAAGCACCGCGATGCGTGGGATAAAGACGGAAATCAACTCTTTCGAGAAAAGCACGCTCACCATAGTAGTCATCGAATGCCGCAAGGCTTGCACCGGTTATGCGCTCTTGCTCAACGAGAAAACCTACAAATCGGAAGGGACCAGTACCTACTGGTTCAAGGTTGAAGGGATGCTCGATTAGTTCTCCTGCGGTCACGCCGCGTAGAAGGTGGTCGGGAAGCAAGCCAATGGTTAGATAATCCAGAAATGGCGCGAATGACTCGGGTAATTGGAACTGGACGCGCCGGTCATCTAATCGAATTATGGTCACTTCCTGCCAAAGCTCATGCAAGTCCTCCGGCCCGGGGTAATCTTCATCCTGAAGTTTGGAGAAGGTAAAGATCACGTCATCAGAACTCACTGGAGTACCATCATGCCAGATCGCATCTTCTCTGAGCGTTACGGTGTACAGGCTTGCGTCTGCCGAAACAGCCCAGCCTTCAGCAAGGTCGGGAATAGGGTTGCCACGTGCGTCAAATGAAATAAGTCCGCTAAAGATTAATGCAGAGATATCACGGTCGACCTGGTTATAACTGTTGAGAATTGGATTAAGGCGAATGATCTCGCCAATGAGGCCTTCGGTGTGTGTGCCACCGATCAAGGGCTGGTCTTCCGAAACGATTGTGCTCGGGGATTGCCCAGCAAGTAGGCCTATGACGAGGATTAGACCGCCAACCGCGATCAGGATTTGCCAGCGTAAGTTGCGCATCTTCGAAAGGGTGAGAGGATATTTTGAGGAGTTAGCCAACCAGCATGACGGTCAGGATCGCCAATGTGAAAAAGACAACACTCAGAGCAATCGTCACATTAAATAGTAAACGTTCAATGCCCCGCCGAACATGGTAGCCAGCTCCACTACCCATATCACCGCCACCCAATCCGCCAAGCCCCGCGCCTCTGCTCTGGAGCAGGATTATCGCGATAAGCGATGCTGAAACAATCATTAAGGCAATGTTTAAATACGTTGCCACACGAGCCTCCTTCGATTAGAGAACTGCGGGATTATAGCAGACCCATAGAGGGCCGACAAGGATTCTTTGGCGGAGTTTGGAAGGTGCACACCCTACTTACCGATGGTTGAGCGCAGGTAGCTCTCAATGAATCCATCAAGATCTCCGTCAAGCACACCACTGGCGTTGCCCACCTCATAGTCTGTGCGGTGATCTTTCACCATCTGATAAGGATGGAGGACATATGATCGGATCTGGCTGCCCCACTCTGCCTTGATGTAATCACCACGGATTTCATCGATGGCTTCCGCTTGCTGTTGTTGTTTCAGGTCCAGCAGTCTGGCTCGCAGAACCTTTAGCGCATTTTCCTTGTTCTGTGTCTGTGAGCGCTCATTCTGGCAAGTAACGACCAGTCCTGTCGGAATATGAGTTATCCGTATTGCGGTCTCATTTTTCTGAACATTCTGGCCGCCAGCACCGGCTGAACGGTAGGTATCGATACGTAGGTCGGAAGCTTTGATTTCTATCTCATCCGCGGTTTCTACTTGGGGCAGCACCTCAACCAAGGCAAATGAAGTATGGCGGCGTTTGGCCGAATCAAACGGCGACAGCCGCACCAAGCGGTGCACGCCTTTCTCCGCCTTCAACAACCCGTAGGCATGATCACCTTCGATAGCGATGGTGGCACTTTTAATGCCTGCTTCCTCGCCTTCACTCTGGTCAAGGATATCCGCCTCGAAATCCTTCGCTTCGATCCAGCGGAGATACATGCGCTGCAACATCGCGGCCCAATCCTGTGAGTCCGTTCCACCAGCTCCAGCATGGATTGCCAGGATGGCATCATCACTGTCAAAAGGACCGGAGAGCAGTGCCTGTGTCTCTCGCCGATCCACCTCCGCTTCAAGCTTTACAAGCTCTTGCTGTAGATCGGAAAAAAGGTCTTCGTCATCGAGCTCGACCAGATCGCGGGCGTCAGCAATCCTTTCTTGTAATTGTTGCCAGCTTTCTACATCTCTTCTAACACGCGCAAGCTGTCGCATGACCTTCTGCGCTTCAGCTGGATTGTCCCATAAGGTTGTGTCTTCAGAGGCTTTTTGAAGCTGTGCCAGGGTGTTTTCACGTTTCGTTATGTCAAAGACGCACCATGAGATCTTGGATACGTGCATCGATGCTACGAAATCTTTCGCGTAAATCTTCCATTCTTCAACCCTATCATGTTCCTATCAGATTATCCAGCGTACCTGAATGTTTTATCTCAAAGAATTCCGAGAAGTCCATGGACATATGCCAGTGGGTCCAGGGGCTCGAGATCTTCTAAGCCCTCACCCGTACCCACGAATATCACCGGCAGATCGAGTGTATCGCCAATGGCAACGGCAATCCCACCTTTTGCACTACCATCCAATTTGGCCAGGAGAACGCCATCCAACGCGATTGCGTCTGTAAAGGATTTTGCTTGTGATAGACCATTCTGTCCTGTCGCAGCATCTAAAACCAAGAGGGCAGCATGGGGAGCGCCAGCAATGACATTCTCACTTACTCTTCGGAGTTTCTTGAGCTCTTGCATCAGGTTATGTTCTGTGTGCATGCGCCCCGAGGTGTCTACGATGACATGATCCACCTGCTTTGCGAGTGCGGATTGGCAAGCATCATGAACTACGGCGCCCGGATCGCTGCCAGGCTTCCCTGTAATGACGGGGATGCCTAGCTGCTCTCCCCAAAAGGTAAGCTGTTCGGCTGCCGCGGCCCGGTACGTATCGGCGGCAGCAAGAAGGACAGTTTGCCCTTGGCCTGCCCCCCAATGTGCTAATTTTGCCGCGCTGGTCGTCTTTCCCGACCCATTTACACCCACAAGCATTGTCACACTTGGGCTTGCCTTCGCCATGGGGAGACTGGCCGGAGCCAGATAGGTTAAAAGATCGTCGACCAGGGCTGCGTGGACCTGTGCTCCTTTGGTAAAACCGTTTTTCTGGACGGTCGCATGGAGATTTTCGATCAGACTTTGCGTAGTTGCCATACCGACATCGGCTTGTAGCAGTACGGCCTCCAGCTCTGCCCAAAAACCATCGTTAAGCTCGCTGGACCCGAGGAGTTGGGTGATACGTCCGAAGGTAGAACTATGCGTTTTATTTAAAACCTGATGCCAGGATTTGTCGCCCACCTGCTGGATTATACCATCGCGCCGGACGAAGAGATCACAGGTGGAACCAACAATTCTTCGCATAGCCAGGGGCGCAAACGGCCGAGTTTGCGGCAAGAGATCTCCACGTTTAATCTTCCGGAAAGAAAATGCTCAATCCATTCGGATTGAGCGAACCAGGCTGGGGGTCCAGGATTCGAACCTGGGCTTACGGTTCCAGAGACCGCTGTCCTACCACTAGACGAACCCCCACTGTGGTCGGGATTGTAACATGGCTACGCTGGCAATGTCCACTATGGCGCCTCAAAGGCATCCAATTTGGCGATGGCCAGCTCAAGCCGATGCAGCACGACTTCTTTGCCGATGATATTCATGCTCTCCAGGAGAGGGGGACTGATCCGCTGCCCCGTGATCGCGACGCGCAGGATACCGAACAATTGACCTGCGCTTAGTGCCAGTTCATCTGCAAGATTACGGAGGGCGTTTTCAACTGTCTCCAATTCAAAGAAATCTAGCGTTGCCAGGAGATCATGGGAGCGCCTTGCCGCTTGCGCTGATTCGCCAGGAGTAAGGTTTTTTCCAACTAGTTCTTGCGGAGCGGCATCGATCTCAGGCTTGAAGAAAAAAGCTGCCATATTAACGGCTTCGTCCAGGGTGCGGATCCGTTCTTGGATCAGTGGGGTGATCTCGGCAAGCAGCTTGGGCTCACTCTCCACATTTTCTTTCTCGAAGAAGGGTATCAACCGCTTCGTAAGCTCCTCAGTCGCCATGTCGCGGATATGCAGGCCATTGAAATGATCGAGCTTAGAATAATTCACGGCTGCTGGGCTGGGGCTGAGTTTCTCAAGCGTGAACTTGTCGATAAGATCCTGCATGCGGAAGAACTCGGTGTGGTCATCAAAAGACCACCCCATCAGACTAATCCAGTTCACAACTGCTTCGGGTAAATAGCCCAGCTCGCGCAGGTCGAGCGCAAAGATAGCCTTTGCGTCACTCTTACCACTGGCCGAGTCACGCTTGCTTAGCTTGCCTTTTCCGCTTGGGTTGAGCAAGACTGAAAGGTGTACCCATATTGGTTGATCCCACTCTAGCGCTTGATAAATCATCACATGCAAGGGAAAGGTGGGCAACCATTCAGAGCCTCGTAGGACATGCGTGATTTCCATCAGGTGGTCATCCACCATTGCGGCGAGATGGTATACCGGCATTCCGTTCGATTTAACCAGGATGTAGTCATCGACGGTGGCATTATCGACGACAATGGGATCGCGTAGGATATCAAGACACGTTGTCGAGCCCTCACGGGGGGTTTTAAAGCGAATAACTGAACTTTCCCCGCTGTTGCGGCGCGCCTGCGCCTCACTCATGGATAGCGATCGACAAAGGCCATCATAGCGTGGTGGTTGCTTGCGTTGCTGCTGCTCTTGACGAACTTGAGCAAGGCGCGCAGGACTGCAAAAGCAATAATAGGCATGACCTCGTTCGATCAATTCTTCAGCATGATTCTGGTAGATCTGCATGCGTTCCGATTGTCGATAGGGGGCGTGGGGTCCGCCTATATCCGGGCCTTCATCCCATTGCAAGCCCAACCAGCGGAGCGACTCATAGTATTCTTCTTCGGATTCGGGATCGAAACGTTGTTGATCTGTATCCTCAAGTCGCAAGATGAATTGCCCCCCCGTTTTAATTGCGTAGAGGTAATCATAGAGCGCGGTTCTAGCGCTGCCGATATGAAATCTTCCAGTGGGTGACGGTGCAAAGCGTACGCGAGCGGGTGTTGATTTCAGCCCCATTGCATTTCTATCCTTATAGCTCAATTTGCTTATGGCGCAGCATCACACTCTCCACCAAGCCGATGGCGAGCAGGCTGGCGAAAAGGGAGGAGCCTCCGTAACTGAAGAAAGGTAGCGGTAAGCCTGATACTGGTAGCAAGCTCAGATTCATAGCGATATTGAAGAAGCCTTGGAAGGCGAGCAGGATGGCAACCCCATAGCAGATCAAGGATCCAAAGGAATCTCGTGCCATTCTGGCTGCTCGCAGGCAGCGCAGGATGATGAAACTCAACCCTGCAATGAGGATGACGGCTCCAATGAATCCAAATTCCTGCGCCATCGCCGAGAAAATGAAGTCCGTATGTCGAACCTTGAGGAAGCGCAACTGAACCTGCGTTCCACTGTTGTAGCCCTGGCCGAAAAACCCGCCGGAACCGATTGTGATTAAGGCCTGGTTCACGTTATAGGTGGCGCCAAACTGGGCCTCGGAGTCAGGGAATGCGAAGGTAACAACGCGGGCTTTCTGGTAATCCTGGAGAAATGGCCAGGCAAGTAACGGAGCGATCAAAGCGATCGCTGCGATCACGGCCAGGTGTTTTGGTTGTGCCCCGGCTGCCCATACCAACGCCAACCAGATGACCCCTAGAACGATAGCCGTGCTTAAATCTGGCTGCAGGAACACCAGCAAAGCTGGCACTCCCATCACGATTAAGCTGCGCAGAAGGATTTTTGGTTGATGGAGGTTATGATGATTCCTGGCCAGGTAATTCGAGAGCACCAGGATCATAAGTATTTTCGAGAGCTCAGAAGGTTGAATGGTGGCAATGCCTACATTGAACCAACGCGCCGATCCAAAACCAACGACTCCCGCAGCCAGGATGAGCGCCAGTGCAGCAAGGACAAATATGTACATAGGGCGGGACAGTGCCGACCAAATACGATAATCGATTGCTGCAGTTAAAAAGAGCACAACCAAGCCTATCAAACCATAGATCGCCTGTCGGGGGACAAGCTCAGCCAGGTTTTCATTTCCACCAATGGCGGAGCGGACCATCGCCACCCCGGCGATCGTGAGAACGGCTACGGCAGCCAAAAGCCAGACGTCGAAATGACGCCACATTCGTGTGTTCTGCATCGTGGTTATAGATTCTAACGTCTTCTGCGGTTTGTGGGGATGAGCGGAATATCCGCAACGAGCCGCTGTTGCTCGCGCTCTTTCGTCAGGTTGATCTCCACTCCGGCTGAGTCGATCTCAACATGACGGGAGATGGTGTCAATGATCTCATCCTTCAAGGTCTCTAGTTTCCCTGGGGAGAGACCAGAGCGGTCATGAATCAGGACAAGCTGGAGCCGTTCCTTGGCGGAATCAGCACTTCTTCTGCGACCCAGCCCAACCCTATCCAAGAAATTCATCCCTAGCCTCCCGCCTTCATCAATCGAGTAATCTTACCGAAAAAACCATCGCGACCATCTAAATTTTCAAATGGAATCTCTTCCCCCAGTAGACGACGGGCGATATTCTTGAAGGCCTTACCTGCACGACTACCTGAGTTAAGCACCACCGGGACACCCTGGTTCGTTGCAACCGTCACTTGTTCATCTTCCGGAACAATGCCGATCAATTGAATTGCCAGTACGTCGAGAATATCTTCTGTGCCTAGCATGTCGCCACGTCGGACCATTTCCGGCTTGACCCGATTGAGGATGAGTTTGGCGGGGCCTTTTTCTTCCGCCTCAATCAGACCGATGATGCGATCGGCATCTCGCACGGCGGATACCTCCGGGTTGGTGATGATCACAACCATATCTGCAGGTGCAATGGCATTACGAAATCCGCGCTCGATACCCGCAGGCGAATCGATTAAAACCCAATCAAATTCCTTTTGCAGCTCTTTTGAGAGCCGCACCATGTCCTGGGGAGAGACAGCAGTTTTATCACGAGTTTGGGCAGCCGGAATGAGGAACAGGTTTTCCATACGCTTATCCCGGATCAAAGCCTGCCGTAATTTACAGCGTCCCTCGACGACGTCAACAAAATCGTAAACGATGCGATTTTCCAGCCCCATGACCACATCGAGATTGCGTAAGCCAATATCAGCGTCAAGACAAACCACGCGGTTCCCCAATTCGGCTAATGCCGCACCGAGGTTGGCAGTTGCAGTAGTTTTTCCTACGCCCCCCTTACCAGATGTGACCGTTACGATCTGAGCGCTCATGCGCTTACTCCATCTCCTAAGGGTTTACTCTTTCCGATCCTTGCCCCAGGGCTCGGCCACCAACTGGCCTGCCTTGATGCGGGCACACTCGGGTTTGGGCTTTCCCTTCCTTGAGGGTGATACCGATATTTGTCCCGCAATGCGTAATTGCGTTGGCGCGAGATCTAACGCACATACAGCTGCATCTTCATCTCCTGTAGCGCCAGCATGGACAACGCCGCGCATCCTCCCCCAAACGATCACGTTCCCGCCAGCAATGATCTCAGCACCCGGATTGACGTCCCCGATTATGGTGACATGCCCCGGGTGGCGAATACTCTGACCGGAGCGCAACGTTCGGTTGATCAAGACCGCTTCTTCGCCAAATACCTCAGTGTCTATGCTTTCGTCTTGATCGTCCTGCTCCGCACTTTGGCTCCGAAGGCTATGCTCCAGCCCTAGATCGGCTGCGGCGGAGTGGGTGATCTCATTGGAAGATAAGACGGCCCACAATGTGACATCATGGTCGGCCAGCTGCGTGCGTAAGCTACCGAGATCACCAGCTCCCAGAGCTCGTTCGTCAACTTTAAGGGCCAGCCGGGCTCCCCGCAAGAAATCCGCTTGCTGACCAACGGTCGCCATGAGATTTTCCTGAACTTGATCCCACGGTCCTTCAGGAACTTGGATCAAGAGCCCGTCTTTTACACCTTTTATCGTCAGCGAGTTTGCCATAGCACGCTCAGGCGGCGATTATAGCATGGGGGCAAGCGGGGGGCTACTAGCACGCCACCATGGATGGAATCTGTAGTTATGTTAAGTACAAGCGGGAAAGGATCGATATATTCTTTATTTTCCAAGTGGAAGTTGGAGCATCCCGGAGGGAGACATCAGGGTTTCGTGTCTTTGAGCACTTAATGCGTGATCGTGACGTAACGAGGCGAGACGTTGTGTGTGACCGAAAGGTGAAGAGGTGCCTTAAGCGAGCGTTGCGCCAAGCCCATAAACTAGAAGGGTATTCATTTTTGGGGAGTTTAAGGTCAAGTTGTGGAGGTTTCTGCTCAAGCGAGACAATCGGGATCCCGCTTACTCTGACCACTGCAGAATGAAATCATCTGTCACATCTTGCCCAATAACATAGATTGCGTTGCCAACGATCCTGAACCCCCACTTTTCGTAGAAACCAATCGCACGCTTGTTCTCTTGCCATGTGGCAAGCCAAATCGTTTCATGTCCCATTGTCCGGGCTTCCTCCATACAGGCCTGCATTAATGCTGATCCGTATCCAAGTCCGATGACTTCGGGAATAACGTAAAAACGGACAAGCTCGATCGGGCTAGAGCCTGATACGAAATCAGGCGGGGTTCCCTCTCGAAACATTGCGTATGCGATGACTTTCTCGCCTTCATATCCAAGCAGGAAATGGTGAGAAACATCTTCAATTAAGGATTGGATAATCTCATTGTTGAAATTGTCCGCCAGGTATTCCTCCATATCCTCGGGAGTGTGATATGGGCCAAATTCCGCTCGGAAGGTTTCGGCTCCGATCTGGGCAACTGTGCTTGTGTCTGCGACTATTGCTTTACGGAAGGTAAGGTTCCTCTTCATACCGTTGGATGTCCTCCCAGCCTCGAGCTGCGAAGTCCCACGTTCTTTGTGGCGAGCGGGCCCGCCTTGATCTTACAATGAAATAGCCCAGTGCCGAAGCACCAAGCCAAATTACAAACCGCGCCGTGCGCGGGATCCGTCGTGCGCATCCTGGTGTTCTAATAGGGATCTCTTCACCGTTCGCCCAGCTTGATCGTTCATCGTCCATCCCGAGCGTTCATATGGGATCCAGCTTGACTGGACTGAATCCCACCGTTGCTTAAATCGCCCCCGCAGCACAGCGGAGAGGGGCTACGGGATAACGAGACGTTCGCGCCAGCTAACATAGTACGAAAGCCGACCGTTTGAAGCTCAAGTAGTGGTCACAGGATGCCTTCCAACGAGAGACTTTCCGTACCTTGCGACAATTATTGCGGCGGGTATCCATAAGACAACAGCATAAACTACCGACCATAGCGTCTCTTGCGCCGGTGTACCAAAAGGACCGAAAATGAAAAGGAAAGCGGTCGAGCTCGCATGGGTAAGTTGAGCAAGCAACAGACTTCCCGTGTTTGAATAGATCCAAACCAATATAATCCGCATAGCCGTCATGGCAACGATCCATACGGCGATAAATCGAGGCAGCCAGTAGGCGCCAAAAAGTGCTGAATCTCCTAAATAACCGGCCATCGCGTGCCACAATCCGTGCAAGAATGCCAGATAGAAGGTCGCCCTCCAGGTTCCGAACTGCTTCTGCATCCTCGGGTACGCGAAGCCCATCCAGCCAACTTCTTCGAGAAAACCTGCGAACAAGCCGGCCATGATTCCAAAACTAATGAAGCCAGGCGCGTAGTCTGAGGACACAAGGACCGAAAGACCCCAAAGAACAACATAAATGAGAATGGGGAAAGTTAATAGCGCCGCTGCGTACCATCTCAGTCCGACTTGCCATCTAACCATGCGGGAAAGTAGATCGCGAAGTCCAGCTTTACCATCGACAAGATAGTTCATCACGATACCGGCAATGAGAGGTCCCCCAATCACGATAGGCGCCATGAGGATCGCATCCTCGAGCTCGAGGGTTTCACCACGGAAGAATTTCGGTCCTCCGATAATGAGGCTACCTCCCCAAGATATTAAGTAGGCCAATACGAAGTAACTAACAATAGGATAGCGTCGAATAACAGATCTGTTGCTCATTCTGTAGCTCCTATCAAATAAACTGTCTCATCAAATTGAAACCATTCATAACATATGTTAAGTTCGTTTTTTCAGCTTGATAATTGATGGCATGGATATTTCAGATTAGCTGCCTAGCAGCCTCGAGCTGCAAGGTCCCGCACGCACTTTGCAGGGAGCAGCCCCGCTTTGATCTTACAATGAAACAGCCTGATGCCGAAGCACCAGGCTCAATTAATAAACCCGCTTCGCGCGGGCTTCGCTCTCTTTAGGCCGTGTTCTCTGCGGGGCAGCGAGACGTTAGTCGGCTTTTGATAATTTAGTCATTTCACTTTTCATTTGATGCTTGAAGAATGTGATTAGCCTTAACGAGAATTAGCAC
>JBFFQB010000045.1:0-23972 GCA_041573795.1 Anaerolineales bacterium | reverse complement strand
GGGGACTCCGCGTGAGCGCCAGGAACTGGATGGCCTGACCCCTGATGAAGAAAAGCGCTACATGCATCACTATAATTTCCCGCCCTTCTCTGTTGGTGAGGTTCGATTCTTACGGGGAGCCTCACGGCGCGAGATCGGGCATGGAGCACTGGCAGAGCGCGCCTTGCTGCCTGTCATTCCTTCACAGGAAGAGTTTCCCTATACCATGCGTCTGGTCTCCGAGGTTCTGTCCTCAAACGGATCAACCTCAATGGCTTCCGTCTGTGGCTCAACCTTAGCCTTGCTGGATACGGGTGTGCCAATCCGAGAGCCGGTCGCCGGGATCGCCATGGGGTTGATCAAGGAAGGCGAGAAATATGCCGTCCTGACCGATATCCAGGGTCTCGAGGATCACCTCGGCGATATGGACTTCAAAGTGGCAGGAACCCGTAAGGGAATTACCGCGCTGCAAATGGATATTAAGATCAAGGGCATTACATCGGAAATCATGTCCCAGGCATTGGAACAGGCGCGCAATGCACGAATGAAGATCCTTGAGACCATCCAGGCTGCCATCAGTGAGCCGCGCGCTGAGCTCAAGCCGCATGCCCCGCGCATGACTGTGATCAAGATTGATCCGGAAAAGATTGGTGCGATCATTGGCCCAGGTGGGAAGGTCATCCGCAGTATTCAAGAGGAGACCGAAACCCGCATCGACATTCAGGATGATGGCACTGTCTTCATCTCTGCGGTGGATAAGGATGGGGCAGACGCAGCCCGCGCAATGGTGGAGAGCCTGACCGAGGAAGCGGTTGTGGGACGTATCTACACAGGTAAGGTTGTCCGTACAACAGACTTCGGCGCCTTCGTTGAAATCCTTCCCCGGATTGAAGGAATGGTCCATATCTCTCAACTGGACACCGAGCGTATCGAGAAGGTTGAAGACATCGCCCGTGTTGGGGAGGAGATCACGGTCATGGTCACCAACATCGATGATGTTGGCAAAATCCGGCTCTCTCGCCAGGCGGTATTGGAAGGTTGGACTCCTGAAGAAGCGATGGAGCGTGATCGACGTCCAAAGGGCCGCACGGGGGGAGGCAGGCGCCGTAGTGGTGGTCCTCAAAATCGCCGCTAAACCCATGATTTTTTTAGACAGGACAATGCCCTCTTCCAAGAGGGCATTGTTTTCAGTTGTCAGAGCCCTTTGCATTCATTAGAATGGTATTGTGTTGCTGAGAAGGTTTTAGTCCCGCACGATGTAGCACTCTGCATGTTTTGCCCGTCGAGGCATGCGCGCTGATAGAAGGGTCATATGACGGACGGAACCCATCATGATCGAATTGGCTCTCCGCCCTGGCAACCAGGCACTCGCCTGATTGTTGCGATTTTAATCATTGCTTTCCTGATATTCATCCTGGTCGTGCTTCGCTCCTTGATCCTGCCGATACTTTCAGCTTTCCTCATTGCCTATATGCTCCACCCGATCGCCTCTTGGTTGCATACGCGAGCGCGGTTTCCACGCGGCATCGCCACCTTCGTCGTCTTGTTGGCCTTCTTACTCATTTTTCTTGGCATGATGACGGGACTGGGATTTGCCTTCTCCGACCGGATCGTCGCGCTGGCGATCTTCCTCGCCGATGTGGCGCAACAATTGCCTGCGCAGATCGAACAACTCACCGATCTGCAATTCACGATCGGGCCGTGGGTTTTTGATCTAGGTCAATCGAATCTGACCCCGTTACTTTCGGACCTGGTGGGATCGATAAGCCCGCTGCTGGCGGAGGCAGGCTCGATCATTAGCTCGCTGGCCCTGGCAGCCGCGTCCGCTGTTTCCACCTTCTTGCTCGTCCTTGTCATTAGTTTTTATCTCATTCTCGATTTCGAGAAGATTGCACCCGCATTGATCCAACTGGCACCACCGGTTTACCGGGAAGACATGCGTTACTTGATGAGCGAAGCGGATCGCATTTGGCGCGCGTTTCTTCGGGGACAGCTGCTCCTGGGTGTAATTATTGGGGTTACGACTGCGATTTTGATGCTCGCGATTGGACTTGAATTCCCACTCACCATGGGCTTGATTGCGGGCGTAATGGAACTGGTCCCGATGTTAGGGCCATTCATCTCGGCCGTGATCGCAAGCTTATTGGCCCTGTTTCAAGCTGGAAATATTTGGGGACTTTCCCCACTCGCCTATGCAGCCATAATCGTGATCATCTTCACAGTACTGCAGCAGTTCGAGAGCGTTTTCCTGGTTCCCAGGATTATCGGGGAATCACTTGACTTGCCACCCTTGATGGTCTTCCTGGCTGTCCTGGCAGGGGGGATTGTTGGCGGTTTGATCGGCATCCTTCTAGCTGCCCCAACCCTGGCGACATTGAGGCTGGTTTTCGGCTATGTTTATTATAAGGTTGTGGGCTTGGATGTTTTACCGGGACCGGTCCTTGAACCTCGACTGCCCTCACCGCGTCTGGCCCGTATGCGGGCGCGCTTCCTGGCATGGTGGGTAGACTTCCGCAGCAAAGATGACAGCAATGGTGGTGGGCATGAATGAGATTCAGAAATCTCCATCATGGGGAACCGCCACCAAGGCGTTGGTGGCTTTTGCTGCCATGGTCATTTTTGCCGGAATCATACTGCGCTTTTCAGAGGTGATCCCCTTACTCATCCTTGCCGTGATACTAACCTTTCTGGTGCTGCCGTTGATCCAGTTCATGGTATTGCGCTTCCGCTTCCCGTGGGGGTTGGCCTCGAGTGTCGCCATGCTACTGCTGGTAGCCGTCATCGTCGCCGCCTCCACTGCGACCGGGGTCGTTATTGGGCAACAACTGCAGGGATTGTTTTTAACCGTGCAGCGTTTCTTGATCACATTGCCTGATGAATTGGCTCGCTTAAGTGCTACCAGTTATCTCATCGGACCCTGGGTGATCGACTTGTCTCAATTAGATCTACAGCTCTTCGGTGAACAGCTGCTGGCCACGATCCAACCACTGCTGGGAGAAGTGAGTGGGTTGATAACCCAATTTGCATCGGATGCACTCTCGTCGTTGGCCAGAATTCTGTTTGTTCTGGCGATTACGTATTTCATCACATTTGATTATCGACGCATCCGAGCGGCAATCAATGCGATCGCCATTCCCGGCTACACTGATGATTTCAATCGTCTAAGAATCGCGTTTATTCGGATCTGGCAAGCATTTTTACGAAGCCAGCTGCTCATCGTCTTAATGATGAGCGTTTTGACCTGGGCGCTGATGTCGATCCTTGGCGTCAGGTTCGCCATCGGGCTGGGTGTTCTGGGTGGCCTGGCGAAGTTTGTCCCCATTGTCGGTCCGACGACAGCTGGTTTCATCGCCGCCCTGGTGGCGTTATTTCAATCTGGAAACTGGCTGGGCCTGACTCCCTTTGGACATGCCGTGCTGGTGATTGCATGTGTCGTCATTCTCGATAATGGTGTCGACTACTTCATCATCCCGCGTATATTTGGCACAACACTGAATTTGCACCCTGTCGTTGTGTTGATTGGCCTCGTCATAGGAGCGACTCTGGCGGGGGTCCTTGGGCTGCTTCTGGCCGCACCTGCCATGGCCAGTTTGATCTTGTTCGGGCGCTACACCTACCGAAAAATGTTTGATCTGCCTCCCTGGGATCCACCGATCGAGATATTAAGTGATACATCAGAAATTAGGCCCAGGGCTTTACGTTTCTGGGATCGGGTCAGGGGAAAAGGCTCCCCGGATAGCGAGCGGGGAGAGGCGCCGGCCAGCACTATAGAGGGCGATTAGAACCTGGCTACCATACGACGCCAACAGCAATACCAACTTAACTGCCGAGATTGGAGACATCGATCATGACCGAGGATTCTGAAGTCAAGACAGAGACCATCGCTGAAACGGCATCTTACCTGGCCTGGAAGGCAATCGAGCCCGATGGGGAGCCGACCTATCATGTCGAGCTAGGTACGGTTACGCTTCATTTTTTTGAAGAGGAATGGGGGGAATTCCTGACGCTTGCCGAAAAGCTGACGGGATCGTAAGCCTTCGCCGCTACGCACTCAAGGGTGGAGATGGGGTGTGTTTTGGGTCGAGCATAAAATCCAGCAGATGGATAGATTTGTCTCTCTCAGCCGGGGATGCTATTATCCTCGTTTGCTTTGTTCAATGAGGTACCTATCGGATGCCCCCACGGAATGAATTAATCACCTGGGATGAAGTTAATAAGCTTATTGCCCACCTGATCCCCCAATTCACGACTGAGTTCGAAGCGATGGTCATCATCACCAGGGGCGGGATCATCCCTGGGGGTTTACTCTGCGAGGCACTAAACATTGCGAGTGTTATGACCGCGGCAGTCGATTTCCCCTTTGAGTCGCGCCAGGCAGAGAATAAGTTACTCGCCTGGCCTAAATTTATTCAGTTCCCGACCGATGATCAATTGAATGATCGAGCCGTTTTGATCGTTGATGATGTATGGGGATCCGGCCGAACCATCACAGCCGTGCGAGGGCGGGTTGCCGCCGCTGGAGCACGTCCATCGACCTGCGTCCTTCATTACAACCCCTATCGAAATCTCTTCGGTCAACTGCGCCCGGATTATTATGCCGCCGTAACGGATGCTTATATTGTGTATCCTTGGGAAGCAAATCAAGGACCTGACCGCATCCTGCTTGATGAGCCCGAACCCTGATCGTACACCTGATGGCTGGCGGCCTCGCACATTTGTTTGACAACGAATTTTCCGCTGAGTATAATGAGCCTGCATTCGCAGGCTGCGATAGTGGCTATCGCAGCGTGGAAAAGTAGAGGAGTAGACCGGAGCGGTATCCGATCATTCCATAGAGCGACGCTTTGGGAACACAGCCTGGTTGGCCTGTGAATGTGCTGACCAGGATCTTTTTTTTACTGGGGGGTTGCCAAGAATGACCGAATCAGGGGAGGACCTTGCCTCTTTGCTCGCTGCGGGTGACCTTTTGCCAAACCCCGAACGAGGCGATCTACTCCAGGGCATTGTTATTGCAGTCGATCCCAATGGTCTCATCGTAGACCTGGGGATGAAGCGCGATGGCGTCATTCCCCGAATGGACCTTGACAAATTACCGGATAAAGAAGCCGAGCTTTGTGTGGGTGACAGAGTTTCCGTTATGGTCATTGATCCCGAGGATCATGATGGAAATCTAATTGTTTCTGTGGCCCAGGCGCGTGAGAGCGGTGATTGGCTTGAAGCACGTCAAAAAATGGAAGATGAGGAAGTTATCGAAGCCATCCCCGCCAGTGTCAACAAAGGCGGATTGATCGTCCCCTTTGGGCGACTGGCGGCTTTCGTGCCGGCTTCACACATCAGCAACCTACCGCGCGGCTTGAGCGAGGATGAGCGCCTCGCCGCCCTGCAAGAATTCGTAGGCACGCCGCTGCCCTTCCGCATTATCGAAGTCGACCCGCAGCGTCGTCGTCTGGTCTTTTCGGAGAGGAAAGCGATCAGACAATACCGGATGCAGCAAAAGGCTGATGTCATCCAAACGTTGACCGAAGGAGAGGTCCGCAGTGGTGTCGTTACCAGTCTGCGCGAATTCGGAGCTTTTATTGATATCGGTGGGGCGGATGGATTAATCCATATCTCTGAGCTCTCCTGGACCCGCATTGAAGATCCTTCGAAGGTCTTGCAGGTGGGACAGGAAGTTGAAACGGTGGTTATTCGATTAGATCCTAAGTCCAACCGCATTGGATTGAGCTTGAAACGACTGGAGCCCAATCCCTGGGAAGAAAACGCAGAAAGCATACAATCCGGTCAGGAGCTTGAGGGTGAAGTTTCCGTCATCACCTCTTCTGGTGCTTTCATTCGAGTATCGGAAAACCTCGAAGGGCTGATGAAGTTCGGTGATGGACCGGGTAACTTGATGCCAGGTATGAAGGTTCGAGTTTCGGTGACAGATTTTGACCCGGAAAATGAACGAATGGACCTGGCCTTGGTTGAAGAATAGGGCGGTGAAAACTGCCTGGCACGAAGGGAGGTGAAACTACGTGCCAACTGTTGTTATAAGACCAAACGAATCCCAGGAGCAACTTCTCAAGCGATTCCGCAAGAAAGTTGCGAAAAGTGGGGTTTTGAGTACGGTTCGTCGAAAGCGTTGGTTTGTTTCCAAGAGTGAGTTGAGAAGGATCCAGCGTAAGAAAGCGATCCGGCGTCTGAAACGCCGACAGCGCAAATTTGGCTCGCGCGGTCGCTAGGAATAGGGCCTGGTTACGCCTGGTATGATTACCAGGTGTGCTAGCCGGAGGAATGTATGGCGAAAAAAGAAGAAAAGATTGTGATGGAAGGGACCGTGATAGAGGCCCTTCCCGCAACGCAGTTCAAGGTTGAGCTGGATAACGGTCATGAAGTGCTGGCTTATCTCTCAGGAAAAATGCGTCGATACTACATCCGAATTTTACTGGGAGATCGAGTAAGAGTGGAGCTCTCCCCTTATGACCTGACTCGGGGGCGCATAACCTATCGCTACCGCAGTCAGGCCCCGGGTCGTCAGGAAGACTAGCCGCCATACATCCGCATCTTTTCGAGAATCAAGAAGCCCCTCATCACTGAGGGGCTTTTAGTTTTTTAAAAAAACGACCGCTCTCCAATCCGCTTCTGCGTAAATCTTCTCCTGACGTAAATTCAGTTCCGTTGCGCACTGCAATACTTCGTCAAGTTGCTCTTCCAGGATACCTGAGAGAATGACAATCCCATCTTCGGAAACAAGATCAGAGAGGCCTTCCTGCAGCATGTCGATCAGGATAGGAGCGAGAATATTAGCTACCAGGAGGGCAATTCCCCCGGATGGCACAAGCTGTTTTGCGGCAGTAAGACTACCCTGCTCCAAATGAATCTGATCCGAAAGTTGATTGAGTTCCAGGTTATGACGGGCGGAGGATATGGCCTGAGCGTCGATGTCGAAGGCAAGTGCACGTTCTGCCCCACATCGGATGGCGCCGATGCTGAGAATCCCTGACCCACATCCGAGATCGATGATGAGATCTCCCTCTTGGCAATATTCTTCGAGCGCTAGCAGGCTCAACCTTGTTGTCGGATGAGCGCCAGTCCCGAAGGCCATCCCCGGTTCGAGCACAATCTTGTGCCGCGCCTCATCCGGGTTTTCCGCCCAGGCTGGGACGACCATTAATGTCTTCCCGATCGGTATGGGGTGGTAGCGTTGCCGCCAGGTTTCATTCCAATCTTGCTCGGGGATGTCCTGGAAGTGGGGCGCGGGCAGGGGTGAGAGCTGTCCCAGATGCCAGAGTCCTTCCTCGATCGCCTGTTTGCGCTGCGCGGCACGATCATCCTGAGGGATATAGGCACGCAGGATAATGATGGTGCCGGCTTCATGCGTAGGTTGATCTAGGGGGTGATATTCCAGGGCAACGCCGCCCTCGGTATGTCGGGCGAGCAGTTCAGCTACTGGTTCTACGAGCTCGCCTTGCACTTCGAGACTGACCTCAAGCCAGCTCAATCGGCAAGGCCTCCAAGTAAATCCTTGAGTGCGTCAAGGAAGGATCGCTCCTGTGGATGTACTTCAGTTCCCAGTGATTCTGCCAGGGCCTCAAACAGTTCGCGTTGTTCCTGCGAAATGTCACGGGGTACCTCAATGGAGATCAATACCAATTGGTCGCCACGACCATTGCGATTCAAGCGCGGGATCCCCTTACCGCGCATGCGCAGCACCTTCCCGGGTTGTGTTCCGCTGGGAATGCGCAGCGTTTCATCACCATCGAGGGTGGGGACGGACACATCGGCACCGAGGGTGGCCTGGGAAATGTTGATGCCCAGATCCAGCACCACATCATCGTTCTTGCGACGGAAGAAACGATGGGGTTTGACCCGGAGCACGACGTACATATTGCCGCGCGGGCCCCCATTGATCCCTGGTTCTCCCTCTCCGGTTAACCGAATCTGGGTGCCGTCATCGACACCGGCAGGGACCGGGATCACTTTCTTGACACGCACACGCTCAAGCCCGTTGCCCTTGCAGGTTCGACAGGGCGAGGGGATAGTTTCTCCCCTACCGCCACAGTTAGGGCAGGTAGTCACATTGACCATCGATCCGAGGAAGGTTTGGCGCATCTGACGCACTTCACCCGCGCCATTGCATGTTTCACAGCGGATGGGCGAGCTTCCAGGTTCGGCGCCCGAGCCATTGCAGCGTGAGCAGCTATCCTGGCGCGAGAACTCGATTTCCCGTTCAATCCCAAAAGCTGCCTCTTCGAATTCGAGTGTTAAGTTATAGCGCAGATCTGTGCCCCGGCGGGGGGCGTTACGCCGTCGACCACCGCCCATGCCAAAGCCAAAGAACTCCTCGAATATGTCGCCGAACCCAAAATCGAAATCGATATTCATCCCACGCAGGCCGTCATGACCGAAGCGGTCATACGCAGACTTGCGCTGATCATCCGAGAGCACAGCATAGGCTTCATTTATTTCTTTGAAGCGCTCTTCTGCACCGGGTTCCTTGTTGACGTCAGGGTGATATTGTTTTGCCAGGTTGCGGTATGCGCTACGCAAGTCATCAGAACTAGCATTGCGCCCCACACCCAGAATCTCGTAATAGTCTCGTTTACCTGCCATAGTTGATAACATGGAGGCGGTCGCCTGAAAGTGCCGCCCCCGAAAGTTTTCTCCGACCCCTATTCTTCTTCCTTAAACTCGCCCTCAATCACATCTTCGTCAGGATTGGACGACCCCCCGGCAACTGCATCACCGGTTGGTTGGTGGATATCCGTGCCTACTTTTTCGATCACACTCAATAACGCTTCAGCCGCGTTCTTCAGGGCTTGGCCTTCTTCGCCTCCGAGCTTCGTCTTGACGTCTGCGATCTTACTTTCTAGATCGCTCTTTAGCTCAGCGCTGATCCGCTCTCCATGATCACGTAACAGTTTCTCGCCGGTGTACACGGACTGATCGGCGATATTCTTGGCCTCAGCCAATTCTTTTCGTTGTAGATCTTGTTCAGCGTGCGTTTGAGCCTCATCGCGCATTCGTTCGACCTCATCTTCGGTAAGTCCTGAGGAGGCATGGATCGTGATCTGCTGGCTCTTCCCCGTAGCTTTATCGGTCGCACTGACTTTCAGGATCCCGTCCGCATCGATGTCGAACGTTACTTCAATTTGCGGTATACCACGTGGGGCAGGCGGGATCCCCTCCAGCGTAAATCGACCCAGCGATTTGTTGTCCGCTGCCATTGGGCGCTCGCCCTGAACCGAGTGGATTTCGACCTCGGCCTGATTGTCTGAGGCAGTTGAAAATACCTGGCTCTTGCGTGTGGGGATGGTCGTGTTGCGGTCGATCAAGGCTGTAGCTACACCACCTAGCGTTTCGATTGATAGAGTCAGGGGGGTGACATCCAGCAGAAGGATATCCTTGACTTCTCCGCCGAGTACGCCAGCCTGGATGGCCGCCCCGATGGCGACGACTTCATCCGGATTGACGCCCTTATGGGGTTCGCGGTCAAAAATCTTGCGCACCGTCTCACGCACAGCTGGCATGCGCGTCATACCACCGACAAGAATGACTTCATCGATATCACTCGCGCTTAGGCCGGCATCTTTGAGCGCCTGCTTGCAGGGTCCAACCGACCGATCGATGAGGTCGTCCGTGAGCTGCTCAAGTTTGGCGCGGGTGAGTGAGAGGTTGAGATGTTTCGGGCCGCTTGCATCGGCAGTAACAAAAGGAAGATTGATCTCTGTCTGTGCTACGGTGGAAAGTTCGATCTTGGCCTTTTCTGCAGCTTCCTTCAGGCGTTGCAGTGCCTGGCGGTCGGCGCGCAAATCAATGCCTTGATCGCGTTGAAATTCATCTGCAACATAATCGATGACGCGTTGATCAAAATCGTCACCACCCAGGAAGGTATCACCGTTGGTGGATTTAACTTCGAAGACGCCATCACCGACATCCAGGATGGAAATGTCAAAGGTTCCACCACCAAGATCATACACGGCGATGGTTTTATCGGTCTTTTTATCCAATCCAAAAGCCAGGGATGATGCCGTGGGTTCATTGATGATGCGCAGCACCTCGAGACCAGCGATTTTTCCAGCGTCTTTGGTGGCGTTACGCTGCGCGTCATTAAAGTATGCTGGCACGGTAATCACAGCCTGCGTGATGCTTTCTCCTGTGAACGCCTCGGCATCCGCTTTAATCTTCGCCAGCACCATGGCTGAGATTTCAGGTGGTGAGTAGGTTTTTCCCCCGAGCTCGACACGCACGTCACCATTCGGCGCTTCGTCAACTTTATAAGGCACAAGATCAAGGCCGTGTTGGACTTCAGGGTCAGAATGCTTCCTGCCCATGAAGCGTTTAATCGAGAAGATCGTGTTCTCGGGATTCACCACCGCTTGACGGCGGGCGACCTGCCCGACCAGGCGCTCTCCCGTTTTTGGGTTTTGGGCGACCACAGAAGGAATCAGTCGAGACCCTTCGGAAGAGGGAATTACCGTTGGCTCACCGCCCTCCATGATGGCGACGACGGAATTAGTTGTACCAAGATCGATGCCAATAATCCTACCCATAAGTGTGCCTCCTACTTGGCGACCCTGACCATGGCGGGTCGTACAATGCGGTCACCAAGTTTGTAACCGCGCTGAGTAACGGCGATGATAGAACCTCCTTCGAACTCATCTGTATCTTCGTAAGATATTGCTTCATGAAGATTAGGATCGAAGCGTTCACCTTCGGTTTCAATCGGCTCCACGCCCTCCGACTCTAAGATAGCGCTGAACTTTTGATAGATGAGTTCAATGCCGGAGATCCATTCATGCATGTCATTCTTGTCAGGCGAATTTTCAAGCGCCCTTTCAAGATCGTCCATGATGTCTAAATAGCGCAGGAGCATCTCTGCGGTGATACGCTGCCGAGCACCCTCATTCTCCCGTTCAACCCGCTTCTTGTAGTTCGCGAACTCAGCGCGGGCTCGCTGCCAACCATCGAGGTACTCCGCTGCCTGCGACTTGAGCTGTGATAGCTCATCATCAGCATCGCCTTCTTGCAGCTCTGGCAGCTCCTCTTCAGAGGAGGCGATCACATCCTCTGGCTCGGGTTGCTCCTGTGCTTCAACTTCAACTCGCTCTTCGTTTTCTTCGGTTTTTTTCTTTTTATTATCTTTTGCCACGGCATAACCTCATATTGCTAGCGTATATATCGTCGCATTGTCATCCGGCGTAGGTCTCAACGACGAGTTCGCTAAGAAGACCGGCGACGTATCTCACGGCCGATATCGTCCTTCCATAGGACATGCGTGTCGGCCCTACCACGCCCAGGGCACCGGTAGCATAACCTGGCGCACCGTATCGGGTGAGCACCATCGAACATTCGCGCAGTTCTTCCCATCCCCCTTCGCCGCCAATAACAACTTGCACGCCGCCAACGTTTGGGCTTAACACATTCGCCAGCACTTCCTCAAGAAAACTGCGCTCTTCAAGCAAGCGCAGCGCGTTCCGGGCGGATTCTGATTGGGCGAACTCGGGTTGGGCGAGGACATTAGTGATCCCATCGCGGTAGATGTCTCCGGCCCAGACGGCATCGGCACGTTCCATCATCTCGGCGACAAGACGGGTGATATCCCCGGCGAGGTCTGTAAAATTCTCGATCTGGCCCGATACGAACGCCGTATCCCTACTATTACAGGTGGCGGTGACTTGTGATGCGATCGCCTCCAGATAGGATTGATCGACAACTTTCGCCAGAGTCAAAATCTGTTGGCGCACATCGCCTCCCTGCAGGACCAGAACAAGCAGAACTTGCTGCCCCTGGGTGGCAATCAACTTCAAGTGTTTGAAGATTGCACGCTCAGGTCGCGGGGTGGTCACCAGCGAAGCTACGTGTGAATGTTGGGCAAGGACAGAGGCGGATAGGCGGACCCACTCATCAATGTCTGCGTGGGCCTGATGAAATTGATGGCTAATCAGACGTTTCTCAGCATTGGGGAGCTCTGAATCAACCAGCAAGCCACGCACGAAATAACGGTAGCCAGCTTCTGTAGGAACCCGGCCTGCTGAGGTATGAGGCTGGCGTAAAAATCCGGCCTCTGTAAGCACGGCCATCTCGTTCCGAACGGTCGCCGAGCTAACGTTCAAGTTGTAACGCTCGAGCAACTTCTTCGAACCGATGGGCTTGGCCGTTTCGGTATAGGCTCGCACGATAAGCGCCAATAGGGATTGTTGGCGTTCACTAATATCCATCTGGGGAGCACCTTTGTACAAGGATTTAGCACTCTCATACTGAGAGTGCTAAAACTTACAGAATCTATGGTATCACCCCCGTAAAAGGGCGTCAAGTTGAGCGATTTGAGAAATCAAATCTGTGGCATCGACATTCTGCGTTGTCGCATGTGAGCGGGGTATGAATGGCAAATCTGGCGGCGTCTGTAAGCATGGAAAACAAAGAGTTGACATTTAGGCCGTCGACGATTAGTATCGCCGCAGTGTATATATTTTTTAGGACAGGTGAGATGGCAGAGATTATAGATATTGATGACGCGAGTTTTGAGCGCGAAGTGCTGCAAGCTGGGGGAGCGGTGCTGGTGGATTTTGGCGCTGAGTGGTGTCACCCCTGTAAGCAACTTGATCCGATTGTGGATGAGATCGCCCTTGAGCTAGAAGACAAACTCAAGGTCACAAAATTAGATATCGACGAGAATGTCGACAGCACGATGAAGTGGGGGGTTATGGGTGTGCCCACGCTGATCCTTTTTAAGGATGGAGAGCCGGTTGAACGCTTGACGGGTTATGTGCCTAAAAATCGTATTTTGGATAAACTTTCACCGCACCTGGGGTGATATCCAGATCAGTGTGACGAATGAACTCGCCGGTTGACGATCCCACCGGCGGGTTTTATACTTGGACGATAATTAAGTGAACTCGAGCGTTGACGAGGAAGAGTAGACGTCGGACTTGCGGAACAGAGAGCGGTGCTGCTGAGAAACCGTGCGCGCAGTGACGTTGAATGGGCCTCCGAGCTGCATGGCGAAACCATCCGGGCTGATTTCGGATACCACGGGAGTAGTACATGCCGGATTTGCCTCCGTTATCCGGGCAAGGTGTTTCCCGACGATCGGGAAAGGCTTCAGAGGTGGAGCTGGAACAAAAATCCGGCTCAAGCGGGGTGGCACCGCGGGCATTAACAGTGCTCGTCCCCAAAGGGACGAGTTTTATATTTTAAGGGCTGCTTCAACGACATCGAAGCATGAAGGAGGCAAGTATGACGAAGACAAAGAAACGGATCCTCACAGGGGATCGTCCCACCGGGCAATTGCACCTGGGTCATTATGTCGGTTCGTTAGAAAATCGCATCGCGCTCCAGGAGCAATATGAATGTTATTTCATCATTGCCGATCTCCATACCCTGACCACCAAACCTGAGAAGGAATCGATCTCAGAAATCGGATCGCATGTCCGCCAGTTGCTGATGGATTATTTCGCAGTGGGCATCGATCCTGAAAAGAGCACAGTCTTCCTACAGTCAGCGGTGCCGGAGACCTATGAACTGAACCTGTACCTTGAGATGTTGGTTACGGTTCCACGACTGGAACGTCTCCCAAGTTTGAAAGATATGGCCCGTGCCGCCAATCTTGATCGTATGCCCTTCGGTTTATTGGGCTATCCCGTTCTTCAAGCTGCTGATATTCTGCTTCCTCGCGCACACCTTGTGCCCGTGGGCAAAGACAATGAAGCGCACGTGGAAATCACCAGGGAAATTGCCAGGCGCTTTAATCACCTCTATGGGGAAGTCTTTCCCGTGCCAGATGCCTTAATTGGGGATGTACCCACGCTGGTAGGAACCGATGGTCAGGCCAAAATGAGCAAATCCTTAAATAACGCCATATTCCTGGCCGATGATGCCGAGGTGGTACGCAATAAGGTTCGCAGTATGTATACCGATCCCAAGCGCGTGAGTGCGGATGTGCCCGGCAAGGTTGAGGGAAACCCGGTTTTTATCTATCACGACGCATTTAACCCTGACCGAGAAGAAGTGGCGGATTTGAAGGATCGATATCGCAAAGGTAAAGTCGGCGACGTTGAAGTTAAAACAAAACTTGCCCAGGCAATCAATGACTTTCTCGATCCAATTCGGGAGAAGCGTGCAGTGTATGAGGCAAATCCTGCGCTTGTGGACGAGCGCCTTGCCGAAGGTACCCGTAAAATGAGACAGGAAGCGATCGCAACAATGGAGGTTGTTCGCCAGGCGATGAACATGTACCATCCTAAAATCTAGGATGATTTGATAGGTCTGCGCCAGCGCTGCTCTGCTCAGACGCGGGTGTATAATCCCAAGCAGGAGATCATTCATGGCCAAGACGAAGCTACGCGTGTTAATTGCGAAACCAGGTTTGGATGGACACGATCGCGGGGCCATGGTTGTAGCCCGCGCCCTGCGGGACGCTGGTATGGAAGTGATCTATACCGGTCTCCGTCAGACACCCGAGATGATCGCCGAAGCCGCATTACAGGAGGATGTGGATCTGGTAGGCCTCTCGATCCTCTCCGGTGCTCACATGGCCCTGATCCCGCGGGTAGTCGAGCTGCTTAAGGGGCAGGGTCAGGGTGGGGTAAAGGTCCTGCTTGGCGGGATTATCCCGGATGAGGATCTTCCCAAGCTCAAGGAGCTCGGTGTCGCTGCAGTCTTTGGTCCGGGAACGAACACGCAGGAAATCATCCGCATCGTCCATGAAGTTACCTCCGCAAAAACGGATGTCGCTAACTGAAAAGGTCCGCAGCGGCGATCGGCTTTCCCTCGCTCGTCTTTTAACACTGATTGAAAACGAAGACCAGGCAGGCCTCGCCATCCTGGGCGAGTTGTATCCGGCAACGGGCTCAGCCCATATTGTGGGAATCACCGGTGCTCCAGGAACCGGCAAATCCACCCTGGTGAACTACTTGGCCTTGGCGTTGCGCAAGGTTGATGAAGGCCTGAACCCTGACCCCCGCGTGGCGATCATCGCTGTTGATCCTAGCAGCCCATTCAGCGGTGGAGCGATCCTCGGCGATCGCATCCGTATGCGCGATCTTTCTGGGGATCCAGGTATTTTTATCCGCAGCATGGCCAGTCGTGGTGCCCTGGGCGGACTGGCGAGGACAACCCACAGCGTTTCTCAGGCGCTGGACGCCGCAGGTTTTACCTGGATCCTGATCGAAACGGTCGGAGCAGGACAGGCGGAAGTAGATATCGCCAGCACAGCCCATACCACCATCGTCATTGATGCGCCTGGCCGCGGCGATGATATCCAGGCCAATAAGGCAGGCATCCTGGAAATTGCCGACATCCTTGTCGTCAACAAAGCCGATCTGCCCGGAGCTGATAACACCCGCCGAACGCTGGAGCTGGCGCTGCACATGGCTGCACCAAGCCTGGAAGACCTCTCAAAAGGGGAGGACAGTTCCGGCTGGACGCCGCCGGTCATTGCCACGATTGCCACAGAGGGCAACGGCATCCCCGAACTCAAAGCCGCGATCCTTGAACATCGGCGATACCTCCAGGCTTCAGGAGAGCAGGAAGCGCGTGAGCGCGCCCGGGTTGCACATCAACTCGAAATGCTCTTGCGCGATCGGTTGCTCGAGCGCTTTCTTGACAGCGATTCCAAGAAGAACTTCGAGGCTATGGTGGAAGCGGTTCTCCTCCGTGAGCAATCACCCTATGAAGCAGTAGCGAAAGCCCTTGAAAAGATGTAAATCCTCCATCCACTTTATGCGCATTCTGCGCTTGCGTCGCCGCCGGAGAACGCTACACTATTAGCTGCCACCCTTCACCATCAGGCAGGAGGATGAACATCACTGGGTACATGCGTATCCCAACTTGATGGCAAGGAGCCAAAGATTTTATGAGTACACAGTACGGATATGGTGAGATCAAACTATTCGCTGGATCTGGATCGATGGCGCTTGCGCATGAGATTGGCAAGTACCTGGGCTTTGCGTTGGAAGACTACGACAAGGTCGTCTTTCCGAATGAGAATATATTCATTCGCCTCACAGGAAGTGTGCGTGGACAGGACGTCTACTTGATCCAATCTATGGCACCACCAGTCCATCGCAATATCATGGAACTTCTCATCATGATCGACTGTTTGAAGCGTGATTCAGCCGGTCGGATTACGGCCGTGTTTCCCTACATGGCCTATGCACGCTCCGATAAGAAGGATCAACCGCGTGTGCCAATCACAGCCCGCTTGCTAGCGGATATGATCGAGGTGGCTGGCGCAGATCGCTACATGACGATCGATTTGCATGCAGGACAGATACAGGGATTTTTCTCGATCCCTGGCGATGTACTCACAGCGTTCCATATCCTAAGTGATTACTTTCTTGAAAAAAACCTAAAAAACGCCGTGGTGGCAACGGCCGATCTCGGGTTTGCCAAAAAGGGTCGCAATTTTGCGGCCAAGCTCGGTGTACCGCTGGCATTTGTGGAAAAAAGGCGAACGGGCGATCGTCCCCGTGCAAAGGCTACCACCGTGATAGGTGATGTGAAGGGCAAGGATGTGATCCTGGTCGACGATGAGGTGCTAACCGGCGGGTCCGTTTGTGAGGCGGTGGATATTCTCAAGGATCACGGTGCTAAAGATGTTTATTTATCCTTCACACATGCGCTCTTGATGTCGAATGCGATCGATGATATGCGTGACAAACCGATTAAAGAGATCGTGACGACCAATACAATCCCTATCCCCGAAGAAAAACTCTTGCCAAATCTGACCATCCTTTCCGTAGCCTCCTTGCTTGGTGAAGTAATCCTGCGTGCACATGAAGGCCGCTCCGTCGGCGAGCTATTCAACGAATAGATCCGATCGTATTAGCTACCGGCGGCAGATCAGAGCGATCTGCCGCTTGTTCGTTAACAGAGTGTTTCTTTTAGGGTTGAATGGGGTTTGTCGCCTGCATAGCCTGGATCCAGGGACGCCAAGCGCTGATATCTAGACCTTGTTTCAGGCGATAGTAGAAATGTCGAGCGATCTCACCTTGCTGTTCAGGGTTGAAATCCGATATTGTTTCACCCTGCGCTAACGCTCGCGCTAAGCCAGCTTCCCAACCATAGGCATACGCTTTGGATCCCAGGCGGATCTGTGCCGATAGCGCACGCCATAAGTAACCGATCCCGTGCTGCTGATACTGCCAGGAATGGGTTAGTTCGTGGATCAACCAGGCCATATCACGTAGCGCGCGCTCTGGGTGCTCGGTTGCCTCGGTCTCCAACTCGATCGGAAAGTAGATGTGGTTGCCGAGCGTGATGGCGTTATGGCTGGGCGGGGGATCACCATGCAAACCGGCCCCGAGCGCGGCAACACGATCAGGCCAGGAGATATTCTCATGAAGGACGACGGCTGAGGCATCCAGACTATGGCCAAATACCAGGCTTGCTTCTGCCGTCTCGAATTGGGTCAAAGCTCTCTTGGTCATGGGGCAGCGCTCTTCAACGTAGCTCTCATCGGATACGAAGGATTATCTCATAATGAAAATGGTTACGAGAAAGATCGGGCAAAAGGCTAGCCCTGTGCAGACGGTAGGTAAAGCCGCTGCGGATATTAATTCGGGTTGCGCAATGCGAAGATGACGGTAAATAGAGGGTAATCCTGCGGGCAATCCTGGTCACAGACACCACAGCCGGAACACGAACGCAGCCACGCCTGCAATTGGTTCAGGCTAAGTTCATCCTCCCCGACGATGCTGTCCAGCACTACGGTTGGGCAATGCTGCTGAAGTGCAAGTTGGCATTTTTGACAGACGCGCAGGTGTGTAACCAGGCCATCAACCGTCAGCGCTTCGGGTTTCAATTGGGCTTTCCTTTTTTCAAAGCTGCGCGATCGCCAGCGTGCGAGATCTCCCAGGACCTGGGTTCGGTGCTCCCCTGCATCTGAGGGAACCTCAGAGCCCGACCTGCGCTCGGAGACCATCTGGGCTATCTGTTCATCCTTGTATCTGAGAATCAACTGATCGTCGGTCGGGGTCCCGAATAACTCAAAATGGAGATCGACTTCTTCTGGAAAAGGTTCCTCACAAATTTGGCAACTGAATCGATGCCGGCTTGGGAGCAGGCCTCCTTGCGCAGCGAAATGTAAAACTTGGCGAGTTAGGCCAGGGGAATCCCCTGCAGAAAGCAGAATGTAATCTTCTGGTCTCATCGCACCGGTACAATCAGCGCTGATAGCAAAGAGGTGATTCGTCTTTTCTTGCGAGCGCTTGGTGAGGATATGAAAGCTGCGCCACTCACAGGGTCGTAAGAAGACCCCTAATCGCCAATCTGGATGCTCGCGTAGCGCCTTCAGCGCGGCGGGAGCATGGTTGACCGGCATGACAGGAGCGAAGGGGTCTGCGTATTCGAGTTGGGCTGGATCCTGAATAAACTGGCCTTCAGGGATGGCTGCCTCTTCTTGATAAGTTGGCAGATATAGACCATCCAACGTTGCTGCCTGCCAGAGATCCTGCAGTATGGTGCGCGCGGATGAGAGCGGATCCTGGTTCTCAACGGGATAAAGTTGTGCTTTCATCGAATATCCCTTCCACTTACTTTCGAATCACGTTTGAGCGATCGCTTCCGCGATGTCGATGGCTTTGACCTGATCTCCAACACCTTTACTGCGGATGGCATCATCGAACATGATCAAACAATATGGACATGCCGTAACCACCATCTCGGCCTCAGCTTCCTCAACCACCTGCCGAAGCCGTTGCTGGTTAATGCGGGTGTTGGGGTCTGTTTCCATCCACATCTGGCCCCCACCCCCACCACAGCAGAAAGCTTTCGCATGGCTGCGTTTCATCTCGACGCGGGTTACGCCTTCGAGTTGGTCCAAAACATGCCGTGGGGGCTGGTAGATGTCGTTGTAACGTCCCAAGTAACACGAATCATGTAAGGTAATTTGCTTGCCTGCGAAGGCCCCATTGGGGGCTAATTTCCCCGCATCGGCCAACTCGGCTAAAACCTGGCTGTGATGGACAACTTCAAAATCGGCGCCAAAGTGCGGGTATTCATGCTTGAAGGTGTTGAAACAGTGCGCGCAAGGTGTGATCATGCGATTGAACTTGACACTGTTAAGGGTCTCGATATTTTCTTCGACCATCACCTGGAAGACATACTCGTGACCCATGCGGCGTGCGGTCTCACCACAGCAGCCTTCAGCCGCACCAAGGATGGCAAAATCCACTCCAGCTTTCTGCAGCAGACCTGCAAATGTCTTGCCCGCTGCCTGGTTGCGACTATCGTATCCATAGGCGCAGCCAATATAGAGCAGCTGATCTGTGGACTCACCTGGTTGCAGGGTGCGCACTCCAAGTTCTCTTACCCAGGGAGCATGCTCTTCCTTTGGTAAGCCCCAGGGATTACCCCGCCGCTCCATCTGCATCAATGTTTCCCCCACTGAGCCAGGCACTTCCCCGGTCGTCAGGGTCAGGTAGCGGCGCAGATCGACGATGGTAGATACGGGGTCGATAAGCATCGGGCATACCTCTAGGCAGGCGGCGCAGGTCGTGCAAAGCCAGGGTGTGTCCTTGGCGATGAAGCCATCAAGCAGAGCAACGGTGCTCGAGCCATTTTCGCCCATCAACGTCTCGTGTGTCGCCCGGTGCAGGCTATAAATGAGGGTGCGTGGGGAGTAGTCCATCCCGCTGATCGAGGCGGGGCACACGTCTTCACAACGGCCGCATTGGACGCAGGCGTCAAATGATAGCAGCGACTGCGTGGAAAACTCATCCATCTGCCCAACCCCTAATACTTCGGCCGTTTCCAGATCCTCAATGGTCTCAAGCTCTCCCCAAGGCCGTAGTTTGCGCAGGGCGATATGCAGTGGCCCCGTCAGCAGGTGGCGTAGCTTCGTGAAGGGCAGGCTGACGATGAATAATGTACCGGTTGCAGCGTGTGCCCAGAACAGGGTAGCGTGTATCGGTGCTTCAGGGGCAAGCTGGACCCCCGCGCCCTGCAGAGCTACGGCCAGCGCATTGCCGATGGGTGACCAGGCGCGCCAGGCAGGTTGTGCCGCAGCCAGGCGTGCGGCTTCCGACATAAAACCCAGCAGGGTAATAACGAGCAGAAGAAATAATACGTACCAATCATCCCAGCGATTCTTGAGATAAGCTGGGCGGAAGAAGGCGCGACGGCCGATTGCCATGAGCAGGCCGGCGAACAGCATGCCGCCGCCAATGTCCATCGTCAACTCAAAACCCAGATATGCTTGCCCTTGCGGCCACGGGAGTTCAATCGGCAGGAAGAGTGGGTACTGCAGAAGGTTGATGGCCGTACCCAGGACTTGAATGGTCATCCCCCAAAAGATCATGAAGTGCATGATGCCCGGATAAAGTCGGCTGAGCACTCGGTCCTGCACGAGTGCATGCAGCAAGAATTCGAGCGTCCTCTTCTGCCACGCAGAAGGAGGTTTTAGCGATTGTGGGGGGCGAATGGTTTCTGTTGTCACACTTCACCCCCGATGAAGATGGTTCCATCCTGGACGTTGACTTGGATCTCGGACAGCGGTTCAGGAGGGGGTCCGCTGATGACAGCCCCGTTAACGGGGTCAAAATAACCTTCATGGCAAGGACATTCGATCATGCCGTTGTCGGGATTCCACTTTACGATGCAGGCGAAATGCGTACAAACCGCCGAGTATGCCACCAATCCACGCCCGGGTGTATTGAGGATTATCGCCGGGTAACGGCCATAACGAACGGTTATTGCACTGCCCTCGGAAATGGATCCTTGCTCTCCGATCGCCAGGGGCTCGGAAGGGACTTCCTCGAGCTTTGCCGGCCAGAAGAAAGCCACGACTGGTCCTACCAGTGCCGCTAAACCTGTGGCGGCCAAGATCCGATTCAACACCGTAAGGAATCCTCGTCGGGTCAATTTGGGTTCGTGCAAAGTCATGCGTGTCCTCCGTCGAGCGCGTGCTCAGACGACTGGTAGGTTAGGTAATCTCGCCTAAGACTGTCAGGGCAACAATGGCCGTCAACGCGACCGCAACGAGTACCCAGCGAAAGCGGCGTGCTTTAATCGTATCCGTGCTTCGATCCAGGAAGGGCCAGATGGTGAGCAGCAGCAACCCCAGGATGGGGATCACCACACCGGCAGTCTTGGATACATATTTCAGTAGCTGGTAAAGAAAGAGGAAATACCACTCAGGTTTCGCATGCGTGGGTGTGTTCATCGGATCAGCCGGCTCCTGCAAGCCTACGGGAAAGATGGATCCCAGGATCCCTACAATGAACACAATCGCCAGGATCCCAATGGCCACATAAGCCTCCGTGCGAATGTGATCCGGGAAAAACGGGATCGTTTTCTCTTCGGGTTTGCTTTCTGCTTCAGACATTACGCCGTCCTTCAACGAGCCCTATAGAGGGCGGGAGATGCCCTGGCGTCGGACCATAAGGAAATGCGCCCCGAGCAAGAGCACAATGATGACAGGCAGGACAAGGATATGAACCGCGTAGAATCTGCTGAGGGTGATGGCGGAAACATCCCAACCGCCCCGCACAAACACGAGGATCAGATCGCCGATCTGCGGTACCCCGCCCATGATCTCGCTTGCGACAGTCGTAGCCCAGTAGGCCCGTTGATCCCATGGCAGCAGGTAACCGGTCAGGCCAAAGCCCAGGGTGAGCAAAAGCAGGAGAACACCACTCACCCAGTTCAATTCACGTGGCGCTTTAAAGGCGCCGTGAATAAAGACACGTAGCATATGTGCGACCACCATAACAACCATGCCGTTAGCGCTCCAGTGGTGGATAGCGCGGATCGCCGCACCGAAGCGCACTTCATTTTCAATGAACTGGATGCTGGCATAGGCTTCTGCAGGCGTGGGTTTGTAATAGAAAGCCAAGAGGATTCCGGTGATACCCTGCACGATAAAGAGGGCGAAGGTAATCCCCCCGAGGCAGTACATCCAGCGCGTTGCATACAGTGGCACTGGTTTTCCAAAAACCTTTTTCATGGGTTCGACAAGCTGAAAGCGCTGGTCGATCCAATCGACCGCACGCTTCCAAAGTGGTGTCCAGCGTTTGCGGGTGATGAAGGTGCTTCCTGCCCGGTAAACGCCCAGGATGAAAACAAAACCGCCCACTGCAACGACACTCCAGCGTGCCAGCGGGGTCCACATGTTTTCGATGGCACCACTTAGATGGCAGTGTTGGCAGGTATCCAGTTCTGCTGCAGGCGTTGTAGCTTCCGAGCTCCCGGTGACGGGATTGCGCTCAAATGCGGGGTGAGTCGAAGGAAGTGGAGCGGAAGGATCAACTTCGGCACCCACCCTGGGTGTACCGAGCCAGGCGGCTGCAAGGATGAATCCCAGGATAAGAAGGATGACAACAAGTGGATGACGGGGGAGCCTCATGCACACCTCCGGGTGGCGCAAAGCCTCGCTCAGTTCAAGGGCGTTTGAGTGGGCAATTACCCGCAAAACGGATGTTATTTGTAAGATATGTGAGAAATCTCACATTTCCAAGTGAAAAGGGTCACTTTGTTTAAAGAGAAACGTCCTACCGATCGGTCGGTACTTATGTAAAGTATAGGGTTGTCGACGGTTAGGTGGATATTTCCACGCCAAGTCCGCTCGCCGAAAGGTGGATAGGCTTGCGTTCTAGAACTGGACTGAAACCTGGCTAGGCGTGCGAACGGGATCTGACAGGTTCGGGCATCTGCGTCGAATCTCTACGGAGAACTTGTGTGTACATGCTGTAGTACATGGCGGTTGAGATCAGGCCGATAATACCAGCCATATACCATACCCAGGTGGGATCTCCGTAATCCATCAGCAAGCCAGCGAGGGTCGGGGCGAAAGTCAGGGGGAGCGACCAGCTAAATCCAAAGAACGCCATATAGCGCCCGCGCATGTCTGCGCGCGCAAAACCGGCTACCAGCGCCTGTCCAACTGGGGCGACCATCATCTCGCCGATCGTTATGATGACCACCGCCAGCAGAAACATGGAGTAGGTCGAGGTAAAACCATACAGGCTGAAGCCCAAGGCATAGAGGAGCGTGCCCAGCGTCATCACCAGCATCGGAGGGTAGGATCGGACTTTTCGTGTCACGAAGAATTGGAACAGCACGACCATAGCGGCATTCAAGCTCAGCAGGTAGCCAAAGCCACGCTCGGGGATCCCGTGGATATCCCGTAAATATACCGAAAGGGTGCTGTTCAGCTGCATGTATACCAAGGCGCTCAGAGCAGAGGCCACAAAGAAGTAAATGAATGGCCGATCCCGCAGGATATGAGCATAGCCCTTGAACGAACTTGCAAAACTCTCATGCTTTGCGCGCTCGATCTTGATCAGCGTTTCAGGGAGAAGAAAGAAGACAATCAAGGCTACTCCGAGACTACTGATGGCATCGGCGAGAAAGAGCGAAAGATAGGAGCGCATCGCTAGCAGACCGCCAATGGCAGGACCCAGGGTGGCTGAGAGGTTGAATGTCACGCGTATGATGCCATAGCCTTGCGCGCGTTGTTCTTCAGGCAAAATATCTGCCACCAGTGCTTGTTGCGCAGGCCCTCCGATACGCGAGAAGAGGCCGGTGATCACTGCCACAAGGATGAACGCGTTAAGATCGTGGATGCTCCCGAGCCAGACACTCGAGAGTGCGCTCATGATCAGGCCGAGAAGAACCATGGGCTTACGACCCCAGCGATCGGCAAGGGCGCCCCCAATCGTGCTTCCGATAATGCCGGTAATCGAGAATATCCCGAAGATCAAACCGACTACGGTCATCCCGACATTGAATTCGCGCGAGACATACAGGGCGAAGAAAGGAAAGAGTATCCAGCCTCCCAGGCTATCAACAAAGGTGGCAAGGATAAGTGTCCAAAATGTGCGCGGATACGTAGCAAAGATGTTGCGTATGCGCTGGATTGGTTGAAGGATCATCACGATTTGATCACCTGTTGCGCTAAGACTTCGCAGACATGGGAGAAGATGGTCGAATTAGGAGCTCGCGCTCTTCACCCCTGACATCCAATACGTAGCGATAAGAAGTGCTCAGCATTGATGACAGTGAGCATCCTG
>JBFFQB010000044.1:0-24006 GCA_041573795.1 Anaerolineales bacterium | reverse complement strand
CTCCTTCATATAGCTTTTGAAAAACCTTGGATATTAAAAGTCTAGCATACGCAAAGTGATGAGTCACTCCAGCGTTGGTTGACTAGATCCATTCGACCTGGTGCGTTTGCTTTCAACGCAGCCAGGGCAAGCTAAGGTACTTGAATGAATGCTCTCAGTCCTAAAGCGATCCAGACTACAAGCCCCCAGAGGGTAACGTACTCCACAAACGAGAAGAGCAGGACAGGGAGCGTTCTAAGACCGTATAACCAGGGGACCTTTTTCATGACCCCAAGCATGTAAATCGCAATAACGTGTTCAATCACGCCCTCGATCCCGCCCAAGAATAGGAATACAAGTACAGAATACTGCCCAATCAGATCCATGAGAAGCAAGATGGTCCAAGCGATAATGCCGTAGAGGAGGGAATTCAACACGGCTAGAGGGCGCAGCCGATCAGGGTAGATATATTGATAGTAGTTCTCCCAGAAGAAATGGAAAGCAAGAAGGCTCAGACTGCCCCAGAAAAGTGCTGTCGCACCCAGCAATTCTAGGCGGCTAGGCGAAAATAGATCCATGGGGCGGAGACGCATTAAAGGAATCGAAAGCATACCCGCCAGCAAGGAAAAAGCGAAGATACTCCAACGAAGCTCTACTTTTGTTACAGGGGAAAAAGGATCTCGATCCATGGACAGGAACAAGAAAGCCGGTGCTCTGAGGAGCACCGGCTGCGGATACGTTTCATCCTGTATGATGGAGACGCCGTGCAGCAATAAAAGAGAGTCCATTCTCCGTCAAGGCCCAGGCCGTACGGTTTAGCGCATCAAATTTATCCATAAAATTTATGGCGAGCGCATCCCAGTCTCCCGCTTGAATGACTTCGTCCTTGTCCCGAAAGTAATCGAGGATATCAGAGGGATGCGAGCGACCTTCATCAATCTCCGGATCGCCACCCTCATGTTTGGCGGAGATATTGGCAACATGATCGGCAATTTCCACCAGCTCGTCTCGCCGGTTATAAGGTTGTCTGACGATGCTTTTGAAGGTTTCAGTGATGTGATGCTCGAACCGGACAACATCTTCAAAGCCTAAAGCATCCCGAAACTGTGCTGTGATCTCCATCGATTCATTATTTACAGAGTTGCTCCAGTTGAATCCGATCAGCGGGGAGCTGCCATCTTCCCGGCTGAATAGCTTGGCACCCAGGAGGGTCCAGAGTGCGGCGTAGGGATTGTCATTTCCCATAAAGACCGAGATCTTAAATTCGATATCTACACCAACTCGGTGGAGCAAATATCCAAGCAAGACGGTCCCGGGATTCACGTTGAGCACCTGACGTATGCCGTACTCAGTGTAGTAGTACAAGAACTCATCTAGCCACTTCAATGCATGATTGTTCGGTTGCCCAACACCGCCAAAATATCCGGTAATCGTGTCAGGTCCTCCGAGATGAACATTGGATCCATCGGTGCCACGCGTATCAAGTGTTTCAACACAACTCGCCCCGATGATTTCCATTGCAGCCGTGACGGCAGGCAGGTCACCGTCTTCTTCTTGCTCTTTCATCTTGCGGACTCGAATAAACCTGCCTGGCATCAAGCTGCCCTGCTGAATGGCTTGCTTGGCAATCTGGATGATCCAAGGAAAGTATTGAAAGGCACTTATTTCGAGCGTAACGGCGAAATCATCCTTGAAGGACAGTGTTTCGGCTTTATCGCCCAGGACGTTCTGGCGGTATGCTGCCTCAGAAATAAAAGCCCCTTGATCACGTTGTTCCATCAACCAATCGAGATCGTCCAGGAATTCCGGTTGGCTTTGCTTCACTTTTGCACGCAATCGTTCAGGATTCCGGGCTTCAGCTGCTTTACGATTTATCTCTTGCGGTGTCCCATATTTTTCCACTACTGCCAGAAATTGATCGATCACTTTCATATTATCGGCAAGCAGGAGCTGATTGATTGCATCCAGACGATCCGTGGGGATTTTTAGGTTGCTGCGTAATTTAGCGCTCATGTTTCCTCTCCTTCGGGGAGACTTTGATCGAGACAGCTCTATTCCTCCAACAATTTACTTAATTCTTCGTATTCCTCATCAGGCATGCTGAACCAATTTTCAGCTTGAGGAAAGCTGCCGTCCTCAACTTGCTTAACATATTGCTTGAGTCCGTCGAGGATGACTTTCCCGGCTTCGCCGAAAACTTTGGCCATGCGCGGTTTAAATTTCGGGTATAGACCAAACATATCGTGGTAAATAAGTAATTGGCCGTGCGCTCCTAATCCAGATCCCAGGCTGATGCTAAAGCAACTTTCCATGCGTTCAGTTATCAACTTCATTAAACGATCCGGAATCATTTCGAAGAGGATCGCAAAGGCGCCAGCCTGCTCAAGACTTTTTGCATCATCAATGATTCTTTTGGCTTGCAATGCGCCTTTACCTTGTACTCGGAATCCCCCTAAGGCGCTTACGCTCTGAGGGGTTAATCCGAGATGACCCATCGCTGGAATTCCCGACGAGACGATTCCTTTCATGCGATCGGCCATTTCGCTGCCCCCTTCCAGTTTGATCGCATCGCATCCAGCCTCGGCCATGAATCGACCGGCATTTCTGATCGCGCTCTCAACACTCGGTTGATAGGACATATAGGGCATGTCGCCGATGAGCCATGCATTCGGTGATCCACGCCGAACAGCCTGTGTATGGCGAATCATATCCTCCATCGTCACCGGTAAAGTGGAGTCATATCCTAGCATCGTCATTCCCAGGCTGTCTCCGACGAGGATCATGTCGATCCGCGCTTCTTCCTGGAAGAAAGCTGTCGGGAAGTCATAACAGGTGAGCATCGTGATGGGAACTCCATCAGATACTTTCTTGAAGAGGGCATTCAGCGTGACCTTTTTCCGATCACTCATAGGATTCCTCCTGTGTCTTTACTCTGTGAATGCATCATTGATTGGCGCTAATTCCAGGAGACCTGTGTGGAATGGAACGCCATTTTCTTCAGGCTTTTAATGGCTTGCTTTCGAGTCTAGAGCATGTAATGTTGGGTAGCAAGTTACGTCCATCCATTGCTCCCAGGGAATTCTGTATGCGGTTATCACATTCGTGGGGCCACTCGTAAGGGAATATTGTGGAGAGTTAGTTTTTCAAGATGCGTGTTCCAGCACGATCTCCCAGTAGAACGTCTCGCAGCACGTTGGGGATTTCTGCACTGAAGATCGTTATCTCTATATCCGGAAATTTGGCTTTCAACGCAAGCGCTTGTTCGACTTTGCTCCGCATACCACCGGTGACATCAGCACCATGCGGTTCATGAAATTGGAATGTTTTGAGATCCTCCGCTGTGAAGGATTCAAGGTGATCTCCGGTCGAGGTTTGAATGCCAGGAGCCATTCCGGCAAGGAGTACTCGCTGGGGGTTAAGCTCCGGAGCAAGGTGAGCTAAGACTTGCTCGGTGGACACGATCGAGGCACCCTGGCTATGATCGAAGGCAACATCCCCATAAACGACCGGCAAGAGGCCATGCTCCAGGCTTGTGCGGATGGGTTCTAGTGCGTAGCTTTCAATCTGACCCGCCCGGGTAAACAACATGCTGGATGGTGGGAAGGAAAAGGCAGGGAGACCCGCGTGCCGAAACAAATCGAGTACAACTCGATGCAGCCGGTTGGCAGCTGCGGCGACTTCGCTGAATCCATGCCATTCGCGATCATCCTCAGCACCAAGATGCGTGCCATATAACTGTGCTGCACGATGACCAAAAGATCCCGAGCCATGTCCGACGAGAAGCTTCAATGAGGGTGCAGCTTGAAAGGCTTGAGCAATCTCTTGCGCCAATCGGCGAATAACCTCTTCCCGCGCGTTTTCTTCACCGGCTTTGTCCGTAATCAGTGATCCACCCAGCTTAAGAAAGATCATCCGCTCACCTGCACAACAAGTATGTGACGGGCACCAGCATCCTGCAGGGCACGCGCGACCGAATCTCTTGTTTCGGTTCCGACCAGGGCGATCATAAACCCCCCTGCGCCTGCGCCCGAAAGCTTGGCGCCATAGGCACCCGACGTACATGCGCGAGCCACAAGTTGATCAAGCGCTTGATTGCTTACTCCAATGCGCTGGAGCAGCGCGTGGTTTTCGTTCATTAATATACCAACTTGCTTATGATCTCCAGCTTTCAGGTTGTCATAGCCACGCTCAACCAATTCTCCTATCTGAGAAAAGATTGCTGAATACTCCTCCATGCTAGCTTGCCAGCGGTCTCGCACGTCCGCCACGACTGCCCCCGTCTGGCTATCGACCCCGCAATGGCCTAGGACGAGCTGCAAAGGCCGACCAAGCGAGAAAGGCTGCGGATCCTGATCGCGCTTATAGTATAGAGCCTGTTCGAAAGCGATAGTGCTGTTATCGATCCCGGAAGGGGTACCATGATGCAGCTTCTCCACACGATAGGCGAGGGCGGATATGGAGGCGTCACTAAGATCTACCTTGAAAAAGCTTGTAAGGGCGCGAATGATAGCGACAGAGGCGGCTGCCCCCGATCCCAAACCCGAGGCGATGGGGATCTTGGAGCTCACGCTAATCTCGAAGGATTCCTGCAGCTCCGGCATGGTTGCCTGCAGCGTAAGCCGGATTGCGTAGGCGAGGGGATCCCGGTCATCCATTTCGTGTAGCCAAAAGGAATGATCCAAATCAGTCGCAACTACGTGAACCGAAGGAGGCTGCACGTCGATTGAACGGATGATGACTGTCGTTCTCAGATCAGATAGGGGGACAGCGATTGCAGGTTGGTCATAGACAACGGCGTGTTCGCCGAAGAGTATTGCTTTTCCAGGTGCACTGGCTTGGGTCATGGATTCAAATACAGGATCAGAGTGACGCTTAATCCCCACAAGAACACTGTGGCTAAGAGAGATCGATCGGAGAGCAGTAAATCTTCTGGTGCGCCGCCGGCACCCTCTACGTGAACAAGATACAAATAGCGGAAGACTCCGTAAATAACGAATGGGATCGTGAGCATCATGAGATGGGAATCGGGGAGGTTCTCAGCTGAAAATGTATAAAGCGAGTAAGCCACGATGGTGGTGCTCGAGACGATCGTCAGCAATTGATCGACATATGGAATTGTGTACCCATCCAGTACTTTTCGGTGCGAATTTGCATACTCTGCAAGCAGGATCATCTCCGCCCGCCTTTTCCCCAATCCTACGAAGAGGGCCAGAAGGGTGACACAAACATACATCCAGGGCGAGAAGCGTTGCACGGTAATTAAAAGGACACCAGCACCTACACGTAAGAGAAAATTAGAGGCCAGGACCATCACGTCAATGATGGGGATATGTTTCAGATAGGTCGAGTAGACCAGATTCAGAAGGATGTATCCGAGTAAGAGCAGGCCGAAATCCAGATCAAGCAGGAACCCCATTGTGAGTGCTGCGATCAGCAAGACCAGAATGCTGAACTTCGCGCTTCTGACAGGCAAGGCTCCGGAGGCGATAGGGCGATGTTTCTTCTTAGGATGCTGTCGGTCTTGTTCAGCGTCCGCTAAATCGTTGATCAAATAAACACTGCTCGCTGCGAGACATAAAAGAATGAATCCAGCAACTGTCTTGATAAAAGGCCCAAGATTGAATAATTGTTGGTCAAAGAGTAAGGCTGAGAACACGAGCAGATTTTTAATCCATTGCCGTGGTCGCATCGCCCTGAGAAGTTGTTTGAGCATGCCGCGCATGATAGCAGGAACCCGGTATGGGGGCAAGGAAGAAATCCTGGAAGAAATTTGGACTCAGTTGGCAAACGGGTAGAATGGCGTTATGCCAGAAAAGAAGCGCATTGATATCCTCCTGGTAGAGCGGGGGTTAGCTGCGAGTCGCTCGCTCGCTCAACGTCTGATTATGGCTGGCCAGGTGTGGGTTGAGGGCCAACGTGTTCACAAGGCTTCTGAAGTGGTTGTTTCAGACGCGAGCATCGAAATCACTTCACTCCCCAAGTATGTCTCCCGGGGAGGGAAGAAGCTCGAAGCGGCTTTGCATGCTTTTGCGATTTCTCCGCATGACTGGGTGTGCGCAGATGTGGGTGCATCCACGGGTGGGTTCACCGATTGCCTGCTACAGGCCGGGGCTCGCAAGGTATATGCGATCGATGTGGGTAAGGGTCAACTCCACTGGCGCCTCCGCCGTGATAAGCGGGTGTTTGCCCTTGAGGAAACCAATGTTCGTTATCTTGAAGAATTGCCGGAAGCTATCGATCTCGTGGTTATCGATGTATCGTTTATTTCCCTTTCGCTTGTATTACCCGTATGTAAAACTTGGCTCTCGCCCAATGGGGCCATCATCGCATTAATAAAACCACAATTCGAAGCAGGAAGAGAGAAGGTTGGCAAAGGAGGCGTTGTTCGCGATCCGCTCGTGCATGCGCAGGTCCTTCGGACCATCGTCAATGTTGCTGCGTCAAATGGCCTCCATGTGGGAGATCTGATCCAATCACCATTGAAGGGGCCGAAGGGAAATATTGAATTCCTCATCCTCTTCAAGGAAGAAACTTCTCCTCATGATATTGAGGCCATCATCTCCAATCTTATCCCCCCCAATCCGTTGTCAAACGGCATTTAACGTGCTCTCAGGTATACTTGCACCTGTTTCGCAGGTGTGAAGTATGAAGACCGCCAATATTCGTAATTTCTGTATCATTGCCCATATTGACCACGGCAAGTCAACCCTTGCTGACCGCTTGCTCCAATATACCGAAACGGTAGACGCGAGAGTTATGGTGGAGCAGGTATTAGATAGTATGGACCTGGAGCGCGAGAAAGGTGTGACGATTAAAGCCTCGGCGGTGCGCATGCAATATGAGCCAGCACCAGGTGAGCGCTATCTTTTAAACCTGATTGATACGCCAGGGCATGTCGATTTTGGCTACGAGGTAAGTCGAGCGTTGGCGGCTTGTGAGGGGGCGCTCTTGATCGTCGATGCAAGCCAGGGTATTGAGGCGCAAACTCTCGCGAATCTTTACCTGGCGTTGGAAGCAGATCTGACGATCATCCCGGTCATAAATAAGATCGATTTAGGCTCCTCACAAGTCGATGAGGTTGCTGCAGAGTTATCCGCCTTACTGGGCGTTGAACAAGATGAAATCCTTCGGATTTCAGCCAAGGAAGGCACTAATACGGATCTGGTCCTGGCTGCGATTATTGAGCGAATTCCTCCGCCCACGGGCAGCGCGGAGGAACCTCTGCGAGCACTAATCTTTGATACCCACTACGACTCATACAAAGGGGTGATCGCCTATATCCGCGTGCTTGAAGGTGTGGTGCGAGAGAACATGGATATGCGATTGATGGCATCAAACGTGGTCATAAGGCCGATTGAAACCGGTGTTTTCTCGCCCGGGATGACACCTTTCCAAGGCTTACAGGCAGGTGAAGTCGGATACATTGCGACTGGATTAAAGACGATCCGAGAATGTCGAGTGGGCGATACGCTTACGCTGGTAGATGACCCAGCCGATGAACCTCTGCCCGGTTATCGATCTCCCAAGCCGATGGTTTTTGCGGGTTTTTTCCCGGTCGAGGGAGAAGAGTTTACTGACTTAAGAGATGCTCTGGAGAAACTCCAATTGAACGATGCTGCGCTGGTCTTTGAACCCGAGACATCACAAGCCTTGAATTTTGGTTTCAGATGTGGATTCCTTGGGATGTTTCATATGGAAATCATCCAGGAGCGTCTCGAGCGTGAGCATGATATTCAGTTGATAGCGACTGCGCCTTCAGTTGCCTACCAGGTAACGTTGCTCGATGGGCAGCAGATGACCATTGACTCGCCAGCCGAGCTTCCTGATCGATCCGAAATCAACGAAGTGAAAGAGCCATGGGTATCCATTCAGGTATTCACACCTGCTGAGTTTGTGGGCCCGGTGATGGACTTGATCGTAAATCGCCGTGGCCTATTTGTATCGCAGGAGTATCCTGCGCCGAACCGTGTGATCCTTAATGCTGAACTCCCACTGGCGGAGTTGATCATCGATTTCTTTGATCTTTTGAAATCAAAAACGCGTGGGTATGCCTCACTGGATTATCAATTCAAGGGCTACAAGGCCGAGGATCTTGTGAAATTAGAAGTGTTGATCAACCATGAACCGGTAGATGCCCTGGCCCTGATCGTGCATCGTACACAAGCATTCCCTAAGGGGAAAAAGCTGGTCTCAACGCTCAAAGAATTGATCCCGCGTCAACTCTTTGCCGTGCCTATACAGGCAAGTATTGATGGGCGCATCATCGCGCGTGAGACGATAAGCGCAGTGCGTAAAGATGTAATCGCAAAATGCTATGGCGGTGATGTTACCCGCAAGCGGAAGTTACTTGAGCAGCAGAAGCGTGGCAAGAAAAGACTAAAGCGTGTTGGTCAGGTAGATATTCCACAGGATGCGTTCTTGGCATTACTTCGCATGAATCAAGGTTAAGTGGTGATCAATTCGCCATAAAGATTCCAATGAGGGATCGATTGAAGAAACGGACGACATTCAGCATCGTGCTTGGGGTAGTCATCAGCCTTACAGCCCTGGTTCTTGTGATCCGCTGGGCAGGTTGGGCCGATATGCTTCTGGCGCTGAGGTCGGTTAACTGGCTCTTGTTTGGAATGGCTGTGCTGATATTCTTGCTTTCAATGCTGGCAAGAGCCTTGAGCTGGCGCAGCTTGCTTGAAGATCGATACTCTCTCTTAAGGGTCTTGGCTGTCTTGAATGAAGGCTACCTTATCAACAACGTTTTACCATGGCGCTTTGGAGAGATTGGTAGAGCGGTGATGTTGGCAGGTAGAGGCCAGGATTCGATCATGCGTGTGCTTTCCTCCATCATGGTAGAACGCATCTATGATCTTTTCTTTGCGTTGATTTTTCTCGCGGTCATGCTTCCTGAAGCAGCTGGATTGGAAGGCCTGACACAAAATGCAGCTTTCATTGCCGCGATTCTCGTATTGGCAACTGCTGCACTTGTGGTATTTGTGCGTCGGCCAGACTGGATGAGGGCAATCATCTCTCGTCTGCCGGGACCGAAGGCACGTTTGCAAGCACTATGGGATCAAGCCCAAATTGGGCTTGTGGCGCTGCGGGATCTGAGGATCTTCACACGTAGCATGGGGTGGATCTTGATAAGTTGGATCCTGGCTGGAGTGGAATACAGCCTGGTTGTGAAGGCGGTGATCCCCGAGGCCTCATGGCGCTGGGCTTTCTTCATGCTGCCGGTTACGTTGCTGGGAGGGGCGATCCCGTCCACGCCGGGGTACTTAGGGGTTTATGAGGCTGCGGGCGTGCTGGCATTAGCGAGTTTTGGAGTTGCAGAGTCCCAGGCCCTCGCCGCGACCTTGCTCCTACATGGGATCGTTTATATCCTTGGCTCCGGATTTGGTCTTATCGCGATCCTACGCGAAGGAGAAACCCTCTCAGGTCTCGCCCGTAGACTGTGGGCTTGGCGCCAGACAGATCAGCAAATGGATGGCCATGAAGATCCTACATAGCCTTTATTACTATCGCCCACACTATTCTGGCCTGACGGTGTATACCGAGAGGCTGGTTCGAGCTCTAGGCCGGCGAGGGCATCAAGTAACCGTCCTGACCTCGCGCTACGACTCTAACCTGGCAACCCATGAGCAGATTAACGGTGTTCATGTCCGACGTCTCCCTGTCCTGATGAAAATCAGCAAGGGCCCTATCATGCCGAGCCTGCTCTATTGGGTAGCACGACTTGGACGGGGATCCGATGTGATTCATCTACACGTGCCCCAATTAGATGCTGCGCCGATTGCGTTGCTAGGCCGTATGCTTCACAAACCTGTGATTCTCACGTATCACTGTGATCTTCGCCTTCCCACGAGTCTGCTAAATCGCATTGCCAACTGGTTGTCCGCTCTAGCCAATCAAATGTCAGTCTCTTTCGCAGACGTCGTTGTCGCGAATGCGCTCGATTATGCTCAGGATTCGACGATCCTGCGGCGCTATATGGACAAACTCGAGGTGATCCCCCCTCCGATCGAGATCCCTGAGCCGTCGGACGAGAAAGTCCATGCCTTTTGCCAGAAACTTGGCCTCAAGAAAGATCAAAAGATTATTGGCATGGCAGCTCGCCTGGCGAGTGAGAAGGGTGTCGAGTATCTCGTTAGAGCCATGCCCAAGATTCTGAAAAAATATCCAACGGCCCGAGTCTTATACGTAGGCCAGCATCTGGATGTTATGGGCGAGCATGCCTATGCACAGCGCTTACAACCCATGATCGAGGCGATGGGGGATTCATGGGCATTCCTGGGGGTGCTTGAAGCGGAGGAGATGGCCTCATTCTTTAAAGTGTGTGATGTCACCGTCTTGCCCAGCTTGAATAGTACAGAAAGCTTTGGGATGGTTCAGGTTGAATCCATGCTCTGTGGAACACCGGTTGTTGCCAGTGATCTTCCCGGTGTGCGACAGCCGACAACGATAACCGGCATGGGAGTGGTGGTGCCGCCAGGAGATGAGGAAGCGCTGGCTGAGGGAATCCTCCAGGTTTTGCGCGATCCCCAAAGATTTGTCCAACCGCGAGCTGAGATTGAACGAAATTTCTCACAGGAAGTGGTCGCAGAACGGTATGAGCAGATCTACGCTCGTGTCGTGGCAGAAAAAAAAGGGTAATCCACAACATGAGCGATCAGCATCTGTGGGCTCAGATACGGGAACTGCCCTACTTTCGCGCCATGCTGCGGGCGGTTGAAGCCAGCTTCTACGAAGATTTTGGGTTATCGACACCTCTGCTTGACGTTGGCTGTGGGGATGGACATTTTGCGCAGGTAGTTTTCAAACAAAAAGTTGATATCGGTGTGGATCCAGAACTTGAGATCATGCGCGAAGCGCAAGCACGCAAGGCGTACCGAATGTTAGTTCAGGCTGATGGAGGCAAGCTTCCTCTGGCAGATGCGAGTATCGGGTCGGCATTCAGCAACTCAGTTCTCGAACATATCCCCCATCTGGATGTCGTGCTGCGTGAGGTAGGGCGAGTGTTGAAGCACGGAGCGTTATTCCTATTCACTGTACCAAATCCGGGTTATCGCTCCGAGCTTAGCATCCCTAGAATGATGACGAAGATCCGCTTGAGCAATCTAGGAAAATCGTACGAGAATTGGTTCATGCGAATGTCGCGTACAATTCATCTGTATGACCAAAATGGGTGGGCAGAAAGATTAAAAGCCGCTGGACTGAAGATCGAGCGCACATTTAACTATTTTTCACCGGCTGCGCTACGAGCTCTGGAGTGGGGGCACTACTTCGGAGCCCCTTGCTTGCTCCCACATACTTTGCTGGGTCGCTGGATTATCGCACCCTACCGTTGGAATCTCGCAATCACGGAAAGATTCGTGCAACGATATTACGATCCTTCGCCCAGAGAAGATGGCACCTATAGCTATTATCTGGTAAGGCGAGAATAAAGGACATGACAACGGACGATCGTACGAAGAGTCAAGGTAATGACATCACGCCAGCTGAGCCGACCGTCCTGGATTGGGTGAAATCCATTCTGCGCGGCAAGCCTCTTTCCATTCCTTTGCCAGGAGATGAGGCCCCTTCCAAGAGTATCGTGGTTCCAGCCAAAGGAAGTGAGCTCAGCGAAGCTTCAGCGGGCCTGGGCAATCTTCAGTTCCTCCCTGCTCAATTTCGGTTACCGGCAGCTTTATTCTTCAGTTTTATCGCCCAATTCATGCTGGAAAATTATCGAGAGGATACCCGCCTCGCGATAGGTTTTTATCTCCTTGCGGGGGCAATGGTCATCTGGGCGTTTTGGAAGCAGGATTTCCAATTGGAACCTCCGCTCTCGATCAAGACTCCTTTCACAACGATAAAATTCCGTCCTATCTACTTGGCGGTTGCCATCGGTGCTTCAGCCATGACTTTTGTAGCGGCTGGAAATAATCTATTTGATCTTCCCACTACTTTTCTCTGGGTACTCTCGATCCTGGCGATATTTTTGGCATTCTGGGAAGGGCAGTGGTATGTGCCCGGATGGATCAAGAACTGGCGGGAATGGATGCCAAAAGAAAAAATCCAGTTCCAGGTTTCCCGCTGGACACTATTGGTTGTGCTTGTGTTCGGTGTGGGCCTCTTTTTCCGCTTTTACCGGTTAGACCAGGTCCCGCCAGAGATGGTAAGCGATCACGCCGAAAAACTACTCGACGTTGTCGATGTACTCAACGGATTGCCCTCAATTTTCTTCTCACGTAACACGGGAAGAGAGGCATTGCAATTCTATATGGCAGCCGCTACCTACAGGCTCCTGGGCACAGGCATCAGTCATTTAACCCTGAAGATTGGTACCGTGCTGGCAGGGGTAGTTACCGTAATTTATATGTACTTTATCGGGAAAGAGCTCTCCAGTCGCCGCGTAGGCCTCTTCGCTATGTTGCTCACGGGAGTGGCCTACTGGCCCAATGTGATCAGCCGAGTAGGTTTGCGCTTCCCCTTATATCCCCTTTTTGTGGCACCCGTTTTCTACCACCTTATCCGAGCGGTTCAACGCCGCAGTCGTAATGATTTCATTCTGTGTGGTTTTTTCATCGGAGCAAGTCTGCATGGTTACAGCCCGGCACGCGTGATCCCGATCGCTGTTGTCCTAGGCCTTTTGTTGTACCTTGCACATCGAGCTGCGAAAGAGAATCGAGCCAAGCTGGTCACCCTGCTGCTGATCACAGGTTTGGTCGCTATTATCGTCGCCATGCCGCTTATTCGAGTCGCATTGGATCGCCCAGATGAAGTCATTTACCGAATGGCGACTCGCTTCGGCAGTACAGAGCGGCCTCTCCCGGGACCTGCGTGGCAAATATTATTACGCAATGTCTGGAATGGCCTGCGCATGTTCGCTTGGGATAACGGGGAAGTGTGGGTAAATTCCATCCCGCATCGCCCTGCACTCGACTGGCTTACGGCGGCCTTCTTTCATCTTGGGGTGGTCCTGCTGGCGGTGCGCTATATCCGGGAGAGACATTGGGTTGATTTGTTCATATTGATTTCCATCCCAATCCTGCAATTACCCTCAACCCTCTCATTGGCGTTTCCAGCCGAGAATCCAGCAACCAACCGTGCGGCGGGAGCGATCATTCCGGTTTTCTTGGTGGCGGCGCTTGCATTTGATTCCATCCCTCGCTGGCTAAAGCAACAGTGGCGAGATGATCGTATGGAACGCTACGGACTCCTTCTTGTCGCTGTGCTCTTCTTACTATTATCCCGGATCAATTACAATCTTGTCTTTGTCGAGTATCAGAATTTGTATCGACAGTCGGCCTGGAATACTAGCGAGGCAGGGCAGGTTATTCGTGATTATGCTGAGAGTATCGGCTCCTTTGAGAGTGCTCATGTGGTCGCTTACGCGCACTGGGTGGATACGCGCCTTGTAGCCATGAATGCCGGTCTTGCCACTGTGGATTACGCAATCGCACGCGAGAACCTGGGAGTCCTGTCTGAAAAGCCTGGCCCTCACCTTCTCTTGCTGCATCCTGATGATGAGGAATCATTGTCCATCCTGTATGGTCTTTTCCCAGATCTGAGCGTAAGACGATGGCCCAACGAAATCCCCGGTAAGGATTTTGTTATTGCGTTTACTGCAGGATCACCGGACATTCCGGTTTTTGAGGAATATCCGGAATGACAGAACTGCACCTCGAAGCCGGACAAGAGGAATCAATCCCCGAAGCCCCTTATCGTTTTGGCCGTGTGCAGTGGGTAACCCTTTTTGCCCTTTTAGCAATTATCGCCCTGGGAGCATGGTTGCGTTTCACCGGTCTAAATTGGGATAACAATACGCACCTGCACCCTGATGAAAGATTCTTGACACTGGTCGAGACAGCAATTCAATTACCAGAGTCGCTTAGCCAGTACTTTGATACAGCTGTTTCTCCCCTGAACCCCCGCAACGTTGGTTACGGATTCTTTGTGTACGGCACCTTCCCGATCTTCCTCGTTCGATATCTGGCAGAGTGGACGGGGATGACCGGCTACGACCAAGTTCACCTTCTTGGCCGAGCGATCTCAGCGAGCTTTGATTTATTTTCCATAGCGATCGTGTATTTTCTTGGAGAGCGTCTCTTCAATCGCAAGGTTGGACTGTTAGGTGCATTCTTCTCGGCAATTTCTGTGCTGCTCATTCAACATTCCCATTACTTTGTCGTTGATTCAATCGCCAATACTTTCATCCTGCTTGGCTTGTACTTTGCCATTGGCATTCAACGGGAGAGTCGCCCGCGCGATTATGCAATCTTTGGCGTATTGCTTGGCCTGGCGGTAAGCTCAAAAATCAGCGCTTTCCCACTGGCGGCTGCATCAGCCTTGGCTGCCTGGTTTTATCTTCAATCAGCTGATGAGGCCCATATCGTAAGCCGCTTCAGGCAGGTATTGGTTTCTCTACTTCTTGCGGCTGTTTTGTCACTGGTCACCTTCCGTATCTTCCAACCTTACGCCTTTAGCGGACCGGGCTTTTTCGATGTGACACCGGAATCTCGCTGGTTAGCAAATATGTCTGAGATCCGTGAACAGCAACGAGGCAATACTGACGCGCCCTATGCCTTGCAATGGGCCGATCGTTCCAATGGACTCTTTTCATTCCAAAATCTCATCTTGTGGGGCTTAGGATTACCCCTGGGGATCGCCGCCTGGCTCGGGTGGGGTTGGGCTGCCTTGCGGATGCTGCGAGGCCAATGGGAAAAGCATGCATTGCTGGTCATCTGGACCGGCGCATTCTTTATCTGGCAATCCATCGGGTTTACCCAGGCCATGCGTTACCTGATCCCGATTTACCCCACACTGGCGTTGTTAGCCGCCTGGGGGCTGATCGAATTTTGGGAGCGACGCGCCTCGCTTGAAGGCAGGCGGCGGCGGATCCATGAGCTACTATCGATTGGCACTGGTGGACTGGTCGTCGTGGGAACATTAATTTGGGCGCTTGCCTTTACGTCAATCTACCGTCAACCGCTCACTCGTGTGGCTGCTTCACGCTGGATTTATCAAAATATCCCCGGTGCGATCAACCTGGTGATTGAGAATGAAGGCGAGGAGCTCCTCGAGGTCATTGCGCTTTCCCATGATTTTGAGTTGGTCGCTGGACATACGCAGATCCAAGAGCTTTATACAGATCTGACCGGTGAGATTAACACTGTACGCTTACCGTTTTTCTCAGCAGCGGAGGAACCAGGTCTCTTGGATTTGGAGATAAGGCTTACCAGCGAACCCAATTCGGGTGATGAGTTTGGGCGCGCTACGTTTCGTGAGCTGGTGGAGGCGGGGGATGAGCTTGACCTTCGCCTTGATTTTGACCATTCCGTTGCCGTAGATCCCCAGGCACGAATCTTTCTGAACATTAGCAACCGGGGCGCGCTTCCTATTCGCATGCGTAGTACATATTTAATCCACGAGACGACCTGGGATGATGGGTTGCCCTGGGGTGTTGATGGTCGGGGTCTCGGTGGGCGATATGAAGTCTGCAATCTGGAACTTTACTGGCATGATGATCAGGATGATGACCTTGATGGTGTAGCCGATAAAGTTCAGCGAATCGTCGATTGCCTAACCCAGGGTCAAGTGCTAACCATCTCCTCTAACCGCCAATATGGCACCATCCCGCGTGTACTCGAACGCTATCCACTCACGACCGTCTTCTACCAGGCTCTTCTTGGTTGCGATGCAGGCGAATCGGTTTTGGCCTGCTATGCCACAGCTGAAGTCGGTGAGCGTGAAGGCCAACTCGGCTTCCAACTTACCCAGGTCTTTGAGAGCCACCCGACCCTCGGACCATTTGAGATCAACGATCAATTTGCCGAAGAAGCTTTCACTGTCTACGATCATCCCAAAGTATTGATCCTCGAAAAAACACAGGGTTTCGATCCCCAAGCTGTCTTTGAGATTCTGGCTGATGTTGATGTGAGTCGGGTAGTTCACACTCTGCCGAAAGATGTGGGGGATGCCCCGAAAGATCTCCTCCTCCCAGCCGAGCGCTGGGAATTGCAGCAAGCAAGTGGCACGTGGTCAGACTACTTCAACCCGGAAAATATCATTAATCGCTGGCCTTTCCTTACGACAATCTTCTGGTGGCTAGGAATAGGGCTTATGGGTTTGATCCTATTCCCATTCTCTCGCAGAGCGCTCGGCGGATTGAGAGATCAAGGCTATGCCCTCTCGCGTATTGTTGCCCTGCTGCTCTACGCTTGGATTACCTGGATGGTTGGTAGCCTTGGAATTCCTATCCAGCGAGGTACTTTGGTTCTCATCCTGCTCGTACTCACTCTATGCAGCGGTTTGATTGCCTGGCGCGATCGGGAGACGCTGGTAAAGTTTTTCAAGGAACACTGGCGAGAGGTAGTGTTCGTTGAGTTATTCGCAGCTACCTTTTTCATCGTGGATCTTGGAATTCGAATGGGGAATCCGGATTTATGGCATCCCGCTAAGGGTGGCGAGAAACCGATGGATTTCTCCTACCTAAATGCCGTGTTGAAGACGATCACATTCCCACCGTACGACCCCTGGTTCGCGGGCGGCTACATTAATTACTACTACTATGGCTTTGTCCTGGTCGGCATGCCGATCAAACTTCTAGGAATTGTGCCTTCGATTGCCTATAACCTGGTCATACCAACCCTATTCGCACTCCTGGGTCTTACTGCCTATTCAGCCGGATCGAATTTACTCCTGGCGGCGACGCAAGGAGCGCACGAAATCGTGCTGCGGCAGGCGCGAAAGGCCGGAATTTTGGCAGCCATCCTGGTGGTATTCGCCGGCAACCTGGGAACTGCGCGCATGTTTTATGAAGGCTTTAAGAAAATTGGCACGCCACCAGCAAACGAAGAGGCTACGTTCATCATTGGAGCCTTCCAGGCAGTGCGAGGGGTGGGGCGATATCTTTCCATGGACGAACAAATGCCCTACCCGATCGATCAGTGGTATTGGAACCCGAGCAGGGCAATCACACCTGGGGAGGGTGAAGCAGGGCCGATCACGGAATTTCCTTTCTTTACCTTCCTCTACGCCGATTTACATGCCCATATGATCAGCCGCCCTCTTACGGTCTTTACAATTGCTTGGGCAATTTCGGGGCTTCTGCTCGCCCGGGAAAAAGGACGCCGCCAGCGCATCGACTACCTTGCCTGGCTTTTCATTGGCGCACTTGCCTTGGGTGCACTGAGACCCACGAATACTTGGGATTTTCCGGTTTACTGGGCCCTGGCAGCGATTACTGTGGCCTATGGAATTTGGCTGTGGCGAGGGTCTCTTGATCGAGGGATGCTGCTAGAGGCCGTCTTTACGGCTGTCGCTTTGATCGGGGCCGCTCAAGTGCTGTATCAACCCTTCCATCAATGGTATGGCCTGGGATATGAGCAAGCAGAAGTTTGGAGAGGGGCGCGGACGCCGCTTATTGATTATCTGACAGTTCACGGTGTTCCGTTGTTCTTGCTCACATCCTGGATGATTTGGGAGACACGAGAATGGATGGCTAGCACTCCAATCTCGGCGCTAAACCGCCTGCGACCACATGTTGGTTTGATCGGCGTTTTCTTTGTGCTCTGGATCGCACTGACCCTGATTTTCGTAACTTCAGGCTATACCGTTGCGCTGCTGGTTATGCCATTGCTTCTCTGGGCAGGTTTGTTGTTATTACGCCCAGATCTACCCCTGGGTAAGCGAGTGCTCCTAACCATACTGGGGGTTGGCATTGCCCTTACATTTGTAGTTGAGTTTGTTGTCCTTCAGGGTGATATCAGCCGCATGAACACGGTGTTCAAGTTTTATCTCCAGGTCTGGGAACTGTTTAATATTGCCGCTGCGGTAGCAGGTGTGCTGGTGCTGATGCAGCTAGGCCGGTGGAAGGATGGCTGGCGCTTGCTCTGGAGTTTTCTCACGATCATTCTCCTATTTTCGGCGCTACTGTATCCTCTTGTTGCTTCGATCGGCAAAATGCGGGATCGGATGACATTGACGGCTCCCGCTAACCTGGACGGGATGAATTACATGGCTTACACCCAGCGTTATCATGAATTGGGCGCTGTCCTGGATCTATCTGAAGATTATGACGCCATCCGCTGGATGCAAGATAATATTCAAGGAACCCCTGTAATCGTAGAAGCGAATGTGCCTGAATATCGATGGGGCTCGCGCTACACGATTTATACGGGTCTACCGGGTGTTCTGGGCTGGCGCTGGCATCAGTTCCAACAGCGAGTATCCACAGCCAGCAACGCAGTTGATCTTCGCCTGTTCGACATCACGTCGTTCTATCTGACCCAATCGACCGAAGAAGCTGCCGAGTTCCTTGGCAGGTACAACGTCGGTTATATAGTCGTCGGCGGATTGGAAAAGGCTTATTACGACCAGGTGGAACCTTGTTGGGCAACAACGGAAGGGACCGGGGTGACCTGTGATCTGCGTGGATATCCAATGGGGATGCCAACAACCTACGAAGTTGAACCCCAAGCCTGCACCCCAATTGATGCTGAAAATTCAAGCGCCGGTATGAGGTGTCCTACCTTCGGCCTCGAAAAGTTCGATCAGATGGCTTCATCGGGGCTTCTGGAGCTCGTCTATCAACAGCAGGGAACAAAGATTTACGAGGTAGTTCATTGACCGCGTCCATTCTCAGCTGGTGGTTAATCAGCACTGTCCTTGCGGCAGCGGCACTCCCAATCTGCTGGAGGATCTTCAGCCGGTTGCCTGATCGCGGCTTTGGTTTTAGCCGTGTGCTCGGGCTTTTATTGTGTGGTTACGGGTATTGGATCGGGGCGTCCCTCCAAATCCTACCTAATAGCTTTGGTGGCATGGCATTGGTCCTATTACTGGTTGTAGCGATAAGCTTGATGAGCGCACAGCAGATCTGGCCCGACATCCTTCGCTGGCTGAAGGATCAAAAAATACTCGTGCTTTTGATGGAAACACTATTCCTATTCGCTTTTATTGGCTGGGCTTGGGTACGGGCCAACAATCCTGAGATCACTGGCACAGAAAAACCAATGGAATTGGCCTTTGTCAATTCCATCCTGCGTTCAGAAGGATTCCCTCCTAGAGACCCCTGGTTATCGGGTTATGCGATCTCATATTATTACTTCGGCTATGTGCTGCTTAGCTTTCTCACCCGTCTCTCAGGGGTAACTGCAGGGGTGGGGTTCAATCTGGGTAACAGCCTGTGGTTTGCTCTGGTGGCCGTTGGAACCTATAGCATCCTTTACAACTTGATCAACAAATCTGCCTCACAAAAACCAAGATTCTTGCCGGCACTTCTGGGTCCGTTAATGACCTTGATCAGTGGTAATCTTGCAGGCTTTCTGGAATTATTACATAGTCGTCATATTTTCTGGCGAGAAGGGGCAGAAGGAGTCTTGCAGTCGAGATTCTGGACCTGGATTGGTTTGGAGAATCTTGAGCTAGCCCCTATTGGACCCCCTAGCTGGCTTCCGCAAAGATACCTCTGGTGGTGGCGGTCATCGCGTGTCATTCGTGATTTGGATTTGAAGGGCGTGCCCATCGGAACCCAATCTATCGATGAGTTCCCCTTCTTTTCCTTTCTTCTTGCAGACAATCATCCCCATCTGCTCGCCCTACCGATTGTTCTCCTCGCCATGGCCTTCACGCTGCAAGTAATGTATAAAAATGAATCAGGGGCGAAGGGGAGCAAGGCGTGGTCCTTCCAGATTGCTGATCTTCGGTCGCTTTTGTGGCCTTGGGGTCTCAGTACGCTGGCGGTGGTCCTCATCCAAGCCATAATGACGCCGGCGGGGGGTTTTTCCATCCAGTTGTTTTTCATTGGATTTGTCTCGCGAGCGCTTTTAATCGGTTTCCTGCTGGTTGGTGGATATGTAATTTATCAGTTATGGACAGACCGCCTGCCGAATGTATTAGGAAAAACTGGGCTACTTTTCGCTGCTTGGCTGTTTGGTGCTCTGGCCTTCCTGAACACGTGGGATTTCCCTATCTATCTTAGTGTTCTGTCCCTCATGCTCTTCTGGGTCCTTCGAAAGGATGGTGCCTGGAACAGTGTGCGGATGATCGCGCCCACAATCTTTTCGGTCGTTTTCTTAGGAGTGCTCTTTTACCTTCCCTGGTATCCGACCTTCGCCTCGCAAGCAGGTGGGATCCTGCCACATTTGCTGCAACCTACAAGATTTCCTCATTTCTTTATAATGTTTGGGCCATCCTTACTCCCAATCTCCATCTGGTTGTTCAGTGAGGTCTTGAAGAGATGGAAAAGATCTGAATGGCGTTGGATCTTGGCCATTACGATTGGCACGCCGGCTCTTTTGCTCCTATTGTCGTGGCTGTTGGCGTTTACCTATATTGTTGTGGATGGGAGCTCCTTAAGTCTGGATTTGATTCTAAGAACCTTGGGAGTGGCAAATTTAGATGAACTCATCCGTACGACCCTGCGGATTCGTTTCACAGGATCATGGACTGCGCTTTCTTTAGGGGCAATCCTCGCCGCTGCTGTAGTCGTCCTTCGTAGGCAATGGCAAGCAGCGGACCACCTTAGCCCCCAGGTGTGGTCTCTGATGGCGATCATCATTGGTGCGCTACTGATTATCGGTCCTGAGTTTCTTTACCTGCGTGACCAATTCGGTCTCCGAATGAACACAATCTTTAAGTTCTACTTTGCGGCATGGATTCTGTGGAGTCTGGCTGGGGGGTTCCTGCTCTTGGATCTTTGGAAAAATCGCAGTCTCCGCTTTGTGCCTCTTCAGATCATTGCGCTACTTCCACTGCTTTTAGGATTGATCTATCCGGTTTTATCTGTTTGGACAAAGACTCAGAATTTCGAACCAGTATACGGGCGCAGCCTGGATGGCAGTCTGCACCCCTCCTACATGAACGATGATGATCGAGATGCAATCCAATGGATCAACGCTTCGCTTGGCGATGGCGTGATTGTAGAAGCGGTAGGTGGAAGCTACACCTACTACACCCGGGTTTCAACGCATACAGGCTTACCCACTGTGCTTGGATGGCCCGGTCATGAGGGGCAATGGCGTGGGGGTTATATCGAGCAGGGATCCCGACAGGATGATGTCCGTCAAATCTACCAGGCGCCTGATTGGCCCTCAACGCTGGAATTACTGGACCGCTATGCAGTTGATTACGTGTACCTTGGAGAATTAGAACGTCGCAGCTACCCACCTGTCTCTGAATCGAAGTTTGAGGCCTTTATGGAATTGATTTACGCAAATGAGACCGTGCGAATTTATGCCCGGGAGGGGGGAGGGTCTTCGTGAGCCAGAAACCTCAGGTACGCCTTGAATTTCTCATCACCGTGGCACTGATCGTCATTCTAGCCCTGATTAGATTTGTAAGTCTTGATCGATTTCCACTGACGGACTCAGAAGCCGAACATGCTCTATCAGCTTCGGCAAACACTCCATTGAGATCGGATTTCTGGCCAATAAATGAGGACGAAAGGATTGGAAGTCCTCTCTATCATGTGGTTACCAGGTTGATCTTTCAAACCTTTGGCGCTAACGAGTTTACCGCCAGAGTGGTTCCTGCCAGCGCCGGATTGATTTTGTTGCTCTATTTGGGATTGAGCGATCGGATGCAAAGTCCACCTGGCTTAAGACTCACATGGTTATTTCTCTTAGGTTTTTCCCCGGTGATGGTGACCAGCGCGCGCAGCGCTGGTGGGGATATCATAGCCGCAGCCGCATTTTTCCCGTTATTTTATGGGTTTATGCAGGAGCAAAAGGATTCGACGCCTACATCAACATTGGTTATGGCATTGGCATTTGCTGTGGCGCTTTCAACCGGTCGTCCTGTATTCGTAGCGCTAACAGGGATCATGTTGTCGCTTTTAATCGCCTCGATTGTTCAGCGAAACCGATTTTCGGAATGGATCCAATCGATGGCGTGGCACGATTTGAAAAAGGCCACCTGGATCATCCCTGTTGTTCTCCTGATACTGATGACGGGTTTAGGGTCTTCCGTTGAAAGTCTCCGGGGATTCGCTGACGGGCTTGAAGATTGGCTGATGGGCTGGACCCAGGCATCGGGATATTCCTTCATTGAGCTCGTCGTCCTACTGGTCACATCGGAACCTCTGATCGTATTGTTTGGTTTTCTTGGTTTCATCCAGCTGTGGCGTAATCGTGCTGGAATGGGATGGCTCGCCACGCTTTGGGTGATAGGTGCAGGGATCATCCTGTTGATTTATCCCGGCAGATCCCCATTTGACCTGATTTGGGTCGTCCTGCCACTCTCGTACCTTGCGAGTCGGGCAATTGTGACGCTGCTCGAAAGGATCGGTGATCCACGCTCCAACCCTGAATTGGTTGGATTACTCGTTTTACTCCTAACCTTTGTGGCTTCTGGCGCCCTTTCGCTTATGGCTTATGGAGCCGGGAACGTGCTCACAATCAATCCAGACAATCCCAACCTTGTGCTATTTCTATTCTTGGCGCTGGCTGTGATGGGTTTGAGTGTGTTAGTTTTCTTCGGTTTAGGGTGGTCATGGAGAGTGGTGATCCATGCGATAGGATCCCTCATGCTCATCCTGGGAATCAGCCAGGGGATCTCAGCAATTTGGGATCATAATTTCGCTGATCCAGTGCAAGATTCAGCGGACTTATGGTGGCAAACCGTTCCTTCAGAAGGTTTACCGCTGCTCTTGTTATCACTGGAGCGAACAGCCATTGCCTACGCTGGTATGGAAGAGACGTTGCCACTCGAGGTACAAGGAGATCTCTCTCCGTCTTTGGCTTGGACGCTAAGGACTTTCGAGAAAACCTCAGGAGTCCCAGCATTTGGGACTGAGGCTGCGCCGGTAATCCTGGCGGTGGAAGGCGATGATTCTGTGAGTCTACCGGCAAATTACGTTGGACAGAGCCTTGGGATCGCTGAAAGGAGAGGCTGGGGATCGGCTCTGCCTCCGGATATATTCAGGTGGTTGATTAAGCGAGATGCACCGGTCCTTATCGATCGGTGGGTCATGTGGGTCCGGGCCGATATTGCTAGTTTTGGCGAGATAGGACTTGAAAATGGTGCCGACACCCAGAATGAATAGGCAATCATGATCATTGCCATTGACGGTCCTGCTGCATCGGGAAAATCAACCATAGCTCGACGTTTGGCTGATGAACTGGGTTATCTTTACTTTGATACGGGTGTCATGTACCGGGCGGTAACGTATGGTGCGCTTCAGCAGGGGGTCGATATTAGCGCTGAGGCAGAGGTTTCCCGCCTCGCGCTGGAAATCGAAATTGATGTACGGCCCGCCAGCAAGAGTGATGGTCGCCAGTACGATGTGCTCTTGAACGGCGTGGATATTACCTGGGAAATTCGAACGCCAGCTGTTGACACGAATGTTTCACAGGTGTCTACCTATGCTGAGGTTCGAAAAGCGATGACGCAAGTTCAACGTCAAATAGGATTACGCGGTGATGTTGTGATGGTGGGGAGAGATATCGGAACCGTAGTCCTGCCTGAGGCTGACTTAAAGATCTATTTGGACGCAACTGTAGAAGCTAGAGCCAAACGTCGCTACGAGGAAAGAATCGCTCGGGATGAGCAGGTAGAATACGATGAAATCATTTCGTGGATGCGAGACCGAGATCATATTGACTCAACCCGGCAAATTGCTCCTTTACGCCCTGCTGATGATGCCATTATCTTTGACACAACCAACCTGGATGCAGATGAGGTATTTGAGAAAGTCCTATCGCTGATCATTTAAATCTAACTCTTGGATATCACCTTTGACACGAAAGCATGCAAAGCTCCACTTATCTTCCCCTTTACTCGCAGATTTTTCGGAAGATCGCCCGCCCATTTTTCCGTTTCCTCTTCCGATTGATTACAAAGGTAGACATCGTCGGCGAAGCGAATATCCCCACTGAAACTGGTTACCTAGTTGCCTCAAACCATATCTCGATTTACGAGCCACCACTGCTCGCTTCCTTCTGGCTAGAGGAGTTAGAAATTGCAGCGGCTGTGGAAGTCCTTCAGCGGCCAATTCAATCAGAAATCATGCGCCTATATGGAACAATACATGTTCAACGCGGCCGCATTGACCGG
>JBFFQB010000043.1:0-24068 GCA_041573795.1 Anaerolineales bacterium | reverse complement strand
CCGGGTTGGGAGGGCAATTCGGTGCTCACCAGCCATGTCTACCTGCCTAACGGTCTTCCCGGACCGTTTGTGGACCTCAAATCCCTCGAGTGGGGCGATCGCATCATTGTGGAAAGTTTTGGGACTCGGTATGTGTATGAGGTGCGTGAATCCGGCTTGAAGTACCCGGATGATCCCTCCATCGTTCAGCATGAAGAGCTGCCGTGGCTCACCCTGGTCACCTGTCAGGGCTACCAGGACTCGACCGATACATACCGATGGCGCAGGGTTGTTCGGGCGGTGCTCGTTTCCACCTATACCCCCCGTATCGGGCGATAAGTACATTGATGCAAGCCGGCGAGCATCAGCCATAGGCAAGAGGATTGGAAAGAGAGAAAATTTCCAGGTTGTTTTGATCTACGAATACGTGAAGCAAGAAATCCGCTCCGATCAGGAGCGGATTTTCACTTGTTAATGTAGATCGAGATGAAAGCTGGAGGCAGGTCTAGACGCAGCGGGGGAGGACCTGCCCGGATCTGTCTTTGCACTCCTCGATCTCGGCTGGTTTTGTGCGTGAAGGGAGCAGCGCGCCCACAAAGACTCCCGCAAGGACGAAGACTGCGCCCAGCAGGAAGTTTATGGTGATCGTCTCGCCGGCGATGGTGGCTGCGACCACGATCGTGACCAGTGGGACGATGACGAAGCCATAGGAAGTTCCTGAAGCGGTCCACTTCCCCAGCACGAACATGTAGAGCATGAAGGCTAATATGGTTACAAAGAATGTCAGGTAGATAAAGGCGACGATGGTATTGGTTTGAGTGGGGAGCACCCATGGCTCACGGCTGAAGAGGGAAACAACGCCAAGAATCAGTGCCCCAACCGTCATGCCAATGGCGTTGGTCATGATAGGCGGGTTGGGTGGAAATTTCTTGATCAACACACCACCCTCCGCCATGAAAGCGGCAGCGACGAGGATGGCTACAATATGGGGCAGGGAAAGTTGCACGGATGTAGCCCCTCCTACAGTGATCGCGATCCCAACCACCGCAAGCAGGGATCCTAGAATACCGCGTGTGGTGATCGATTCAACCCCATGCAGCGCGGAGAGGAAGAGCGTAAGCAAGGGCACGAGGGCCATCAGGATCTGGTACAGGCTGGCGGGAGTGGCCACCAAGCCCCAGGCGATCAGGACAAAGGCGAGGCCGACGGTGACCGTTCCAAAGATTACGGCTCCCAAGAGGGCACGTCCCTTCGGTAGGCGCAGCTTTTGAAAATAGACCAGAAGCCAAAAGACGATCGCGGCCAGGGCGAAGCGTGAGGCCGCCGCCCAAAAGGGTGCCAGCTCTGCATAGGTGATGCGGATGGCGACCGATGCGCCGCCGCCGACGAGGATGAATAGAAAAAAAGCCAACAGCACCGGCCGCTCGGGAACTCGGGTGGTTGCAACGCTTTGAACCGCCATTTGTCTCTCCAATCCAAGAATTAGAGTGAGTATATCCGAATATGCCTGGGGATGGAAATTTACCCTGACGCTCTTGGCTCCCCACACAACCTGTGGAGGAATTCATGACATTATTAAGATCTGTTCTCGGGTATCATTAAATGGAATTGGAAATAGTAAGAACATTTATCAATGCTGGCCAGTCTCCAGCAAGAGGTTCAAACATGAAGCAGCATATGCTTGAAAAGCCACGAATGTTGGTTTTCCTGATCGGGGCACTCATAATCAGTGCGTGCGGGTCCCAGTCCGAGCAGGGGACTCCGACCCTGAGCATCGAGCAGATCCAGACCCAGGCAGTTGAGAACTTCTCGCTGGGCTTGACCCAGACCGCCCTGGCCAACCCGACCGAGACCCCCACGGCGACGTCAACGCACACGCCAACCGAAACGAGCACTCCAGAAGCGACGGCCACAATTGCCACACCTGTCAGCGTCGCTGTGCCGACCAACTCGTGTTACAGCTTGGCTTTCGTTGCCGACGTGACTGTTCCGGATAACACGAACATGACGCCGAGTCAAAAGTTCACCAAGACTTGGCGGGTAAGGAACAACGGTTCCTGTACATGGGAGACTGGTTTCAAGTTTAACTTTACGGGTGGGGAGGCGATGGGTGGATCTTCGATCACCCTGCAATCGGCGGTAAGCGTTGGGACAGAAACGGAGCTAACGGTGCAACTCACCGCACCGAGCACGAATGGGACCTACCGTGGAAACTGGCGGATGACGAACGCCGCCGGAACTTATTTCGGGGATGAGGTCTATGTGCTGATCATTGTTGGCGGCAGCACCCCAACGGCGACCACCTCTGTAACCACCACACCTACCCAAACGCCCACCACTACCCAGACGCCCACACCGACCGAGACGGCTTCGTCCTAGGCGATAGGGAACAAAATCCCGGTTTGGCCTCCTGGCGTCAGACGATTAGGGCAGGCTGCTGAAGCCGAGATCGTCGATATAACACCAGCCCCATTCCTCACCGGGTTCGATCGATTGGATGATCGGATGCCCTGTCGCTTCGAAGTGTTTGCGGGCATGCTTGTTCTTCGAATCGTTACAACAGCCAACGTGTCCACAGGTCCTGCAAAGGCGCAGATGCACCCATGTGTCGCCGATTTGCAGGCACTCTTCACAACCTTCTGCACTCGGCGTGACATCCTGTATCAAGACCAGGTGCTGACATTCCTTTTGGAGGGTCATCACAAATCCTCTTGGTGATGTTGCAGTGATCGAAACTGATTGTTTCTCTTATTAAAATACATCATTCCTGGTGGTTCGATGGGTTGCCCTTCCGGGTCGATCGAGGTTCTGTTCCTCCACTTGCACGATCCCGGCTTAAAGATAAAACTGCTCCTTTACTGACGCTGAAGCAGTTCTAGGTGCCCCCACGGGGATTCGAACCCCGGTCTTAGCCTTGAAAGGGCTACGTCCTGGTCCCCTAGACGATGGGGGCAGCGACGAGCATTGTACCATTCCGGCCGGAAAGCGGTCAACGCCTACGACTTTTCGGGGCAGCTTTTCCTTTGAAGGAAGGGACCGTGATTGGCGCAATCGTGACCAGACCCCGATCCATCAAACGGGCCCGCAGCCGGGCGTCGATCTCCTCCAGCGCATCGGCTGTGGTGATCACCGTTGGTAAAGCGGCGTTATAGCGGTAGTTAACCAGCTGATAGAGCTTTTCCTGGACCCAGGGTCGGGTGGCTTGGGATCCGAGATCATCGAGCACCAGGAAGGGCGCGGTGCGGATCTCTTCGAAACGGCGGTCGTAAGAGGTTTGACTGGAGGGGTTGAACGTCGCCCGCAGGTGATCGAGCATATCGGGCACGACCACAAACATTACCGGGAATCCCTGGCTGGCGCGGTAATTGGCAATCGAAGCCGCAAGGTGCGTTTTGCCACTGCCATAGGTTCCCATCAAGACCAACCATCCCTGTGGATCTTCGGCAAATGCCTGGGAGAGCTGAAAGGCTTGATCGAGTGTTTTCAGGTCGGCATCGGGCAAATTTTCCTTTTTGCGCAGACTGAAGGTGCCAAAAGTTTGCGCCTCATGGAGGTGCAGTGAGGAGAGCTCATGCTGACTGCTGTCCTCAACCGGGCGGCGGTAATCTGGTGCGAGAATCTGTACGTACGATACGAGTTCAGGATCGGATAGGCGCGAACGCATGCGGCCTTCGATTTCCTCCAAGAGCATGTTGGTTGTCACAACGGTTGGCAGTTGGTTAATGTAGCGGTAGTTGAGGATCTGGAACAGCTTCTCACGTGCCCAGTCAGTGGCACTCTGAGTGCCGAAGTCGTCCAGAACGAGGAGCGGCGCATTGCGAACCTGCTCGAAGCGGCTCTCAAAAGTAACATTCTCATCACTATAGGCGTACCGCAATTGATCCAGGAGGTCAGGGACGGTGAGGAACAGAGTGGGTATTCCACGGGAGACCACAGCATTAGCAATGGCTGCGGCAAGGTGGGTCTTCCCACATCCATAGCCTCCCTGCAGGAACAGCCAGCCATGCAGCGTCTCTGCATATGCCTCGGCCTGATTAAAAGCTCTCTCAAGCGATTGGCGCTGCTGGCCGCCGATCCCAACCCTTCCCTGCGGGTTGAACTTATCGAATGTGTAGGCTTCCAGCTCTTCCAGATGGCTCATGCTGAAGAGCCGTTGGCGCATTCGCGCTTCTACATCGATCTGGCGGCAGACACAAACTTGCACACGTCCAAAATCAGGATGACCAGGCTGATGATCCAGGCGCAAATAACCAACCCCACCACATTGGGGGCAGTTGGGATCACCCAGGGATTCGGGTGGTCGGTCTGTGGTCGTTGCCTCAGGCATCCCAGAAGTCCGCAAACTGTCCTTCGATGTATCTGCGGCGAGCTTTTTCAGTGTCTCCTCGATCTTCTCGCTCATCCTTCCCTCGTTGGCGCCAATCCTCAAGTATGGCTTCAATATAGCGCCATTTGCGCACATTATTTTCTACAGAGATGTGGATCGCCTCTTCGATCCAAGGCGCGGGGTAATCTTGCTCGGCTGCACGCAAACGTTCGGCGATGATGGGGGTGAGCGGTCCAATATTCTGCTCGTACAAAGTGAAAATATTCGGCCGCTGCCGGACTAACGCAATCGGGTGTTCCTCGTCAGGAAGCCAATCACCTGCCTCGATCGAGGCAACGGCCGCTCGTCCCTTTTGACTGTTGATGAAGTACAGCGCATCACTACCGCTGGAGAAAGTCCCACTGACCTTGATAAAGGTGCCTCGTGCGACGGCTCTTTCCAGGGCTTCGTCAAGTGCTTCCTCGGCCGGGATACCTGGTGTTGCAAATCCGCTCATGAACAGTTGATCCCCTAAGAGCTCGTTTCGACTCAGATAGCGGAAAGACCCTTCACGTTGTGCTAATGCCCAAAAGGCGTAGATGGTCAGTTTCAATTCGCCCAGATGATCTATCTGGGGTAACAAATCATAGAAGAACGATGTGGGAACAGGGGTGAGCTCAAGCTTACCTTCAGGAAATCCAGGAAACGCTTTATCGCCAGCCATGAATATTCGGCCTCGGCTCAATCCCCATCCACGGGGGCTAAGTCTACAGGCCGGGTTGCAGCGTTCTCAAATTTGGCCAAAGTCTGGCGGAATACCAGCTCAATCGTTCCTACGGGTCCATTACGGTGTTTGGCCACGATGATCTCGGCCGTATTCTGTTTCAAGGGATCATCTTCGTATTGATCCGGGCGGTAGATGAACATGACCACGTCGGCATCTTGCTCGAGGCTGCCCGATTCGCGCAGGTCGGAAAGGATGGGTCGTGGTGGACGGCGTGATTCAACCGCACGCGACAATTGCGCGGCAGCGAGTACTGGGACGTTCAGCTCGCGTGCCAGCGCCTTCAGGTTGCGGGAGATATAGGAGACTTCCTGGACACGGTTCTCGATGCGAGTGTCGCCGGTCATAAGCTGCAGGTAATCGACAACGATCAGGTCAAGGCCAATCTCCATATGCAAGCGACGGCACTTGGTGCGCAACTGAAGCGGGGTGATGGCGGGCGTGTCGTCGAGGTAGATCTGCGTATCTCCCATGGCGCTGACCGCCTGGGTGAAGACCGGCCATTCTTCATCCCGTAGATTGGCCAATCTGAGACGTTGGGAATCGATCCCGGTCTCTTGCGAGAGCAAGCGCTGCACCAGCTGCTCATTAGACATCTCAAGTGAGAATAAGGCCACGTGGCGTTTGTAGATTTGGCTGGCGTTCTTGGCCGCCGAGAGGCAGAAACCAGATTTGCCCTGTCCCGGACGTCCGGCGATGATCAGTAAGTCCGACGATTGCAGGCCACCGAGAAGACGATCGAGATCGATAAAACCGGTCGGCACGCCGAGCGTCTCATCCTGGTGCCGGGCCAGGTAATCAATTCGATCGTAATACTCACTGAGCACACGCTTGATTGGTTGCAGTTGGTGAGTCAAGCGGCGTTCGCTGACCCCGAAGATCGATTTTTCCGATTCGTTGACGACATCTTCGATGGGGCTTCCGGACTGGTAGGCCAGCCGTGCGATCTGGTTAGCGGCGGCGAGCAGGCGGCGGCGCGTTGCGGCTTCCTCCACCACGCGAGCATATGCTTCAGCGTGGAGCGAGGAAGGCACATTATTGATCATGGTTGTCAGGTAAGCCGGACCGCCGACCTCATCGAGACGGCCCTGGCGTTCTAGCTCTTCTGCTACCGTGAGGATGTCCACCGGTAAGCGTTGTTCCTGTAGCCCGGTGAATGCCTCCCAGATCCAGCGGTTGCGATGTAAAAAGAAATCTTCGGCCGTTAGGAAGTGAGCGACATCGTAAAAGACTTCGGGGTTAACAAGGACAGAGCCCAGGACAGCTTCTTCAGCCTGTCGATCATGGGGCATTTGTTGCGGTGTGCGACCGTCACCGGATGAGCCTTCAGTTGGGGGAAGCTGAACCTCAGTCATTGTTTCACCGTTGGGTCGAAAACGTTTCCCGGTCCGGCTGGGAAACGATGTTTTCGCTGGATACGAATGGAACGTGCTACGGTCGTGATCGCACGTGAAGAGACCGGCTAGCCATCCTCTTCAGAGTCTGAATCTTCGAGATCGTCTAGATCGAGCGTTTGGACGAAATCCTTAAAGACATCCAGGCGTTCGTCTGGTTCCCCTTCAACCTCGGTTCCTTCGAGATCCTGCTCTGGTACGGAGGAGGCTTCATCCATTACCTCTTCAGATACGAATACAGGGACATGAACTCTCACGGCTAGTGCGAGCGCATCCGATGGTCGTGAGTCGATCTCCATCTCACTCCCATTCACCTGGATCACGATATGTGCGTAGAAGACTTCGTCGCGCAGATCGGTGATATTTACCCTCAGCACCTCGGCGCCCAGTTGACTGAGCACATTCCTGAGCAGGTCGTGGGTGAGCGGTCGTTGCACCTCAACATCTTGAAGGCTAAGCGTGATGGCCTCAGCCTCGTAGGGACCGATCCAGATCGGAAGAAAGCGCTCGGATTCAAGCTCCTTAAGAATCACGATGCGCTGCTGAGACATTAAGCTGACGCGTATACTATCGATCTCTACTTCTACCATTCCATTGCCTGGCGGCGTCCCTTTCCGTAAGGTGGGCCGATTATATCATGCAGGTGTACGCCTTTAACTGCTGGCTTGGGGGAACGACCCCTCCAGTGCTATGATTTTATCCTGAATCTATTCACGAAATGAGGTGGCAAGGAGATGCTCAAGGGCCTTTTCGCTCCACGAGGAGTCGTCGTCGTCGGCGCCTCCCAGAATCCAACCAAGCTGGGATATGGTGTCGCTCGCAACCTGGTCGTATCGGGTTACCCCGGCACGATACATCTCGTTAACCCGCGCGGCGGGTCCTTGTTCGATCGACCGCTCTATCCCGATTTGGCCAGCGTGCCAGATCCTGTCGATCTGGCGGTCGTGATGATCCCGGCCCAGGCTGTGCCCGCAGCGTTACAAGGCTGCGGAGAGAGAGGGATCCATTACGCCATTGTTGGAGCTGGGGGATTTCGAGAGACCGGAGAGAAAGGCCGCGCGCTTGAGGCTCGCTGCTTGGAAATTGCGAAGAAATACAAAATCCGGGTCCTGGGGCCTAACTGCATCGGATATCTAGACACGCATATTCCCATAGATACCAGCTTCCTGCCCTTGCCCGGCCCTATTCGTGGAGATATCGCCTTTCTCTCTCATTCAGGGGCGATATGCGAGACGGTGATTGACTGGGCACGTGGTCAGGGGTTTGGGCTCTCGCGCCTGGTGAGTTTGGGAAACCAGATGGACCTGAACGAGGGTGAGGTACTACCGGCAGTGGCTGCCGATCCAAATACACGCGTGGTCGCCATGTACATGGAAGGTGTCGGGGATGGCCCGACCTTCATCGAACAAGCCCGGCGCGTGACACCCGAGAAGCCGGTTGTTGCCATTAAAGTGGGGCGAACCCGGAGCGGGCGGAAGGCTGTGGCCTCGCATACCGGGGCTCTGGCGGGCAGGGACGAGGCTTTTGATGCCGCCTTTCGTAAAGCTGGCGTGATACGCGCCCGCCACAGCGAGGAGATGTTCGACTGGGCCAGAGCTCTGGCCTGGTGTCTGCCTCCCCGTGGTCCGAATGTGGCCGTGTTGACCAATGCGGGCGGTCCGGGAGCCATTGCAGCCGACTCGCTGGAAGCCCAAGGTTTGCAGTTGCCCGACCTGGCTGCTGAGACGCAGGATCGCTTGGCGCAACTTCTTCCGGATGCCGCCAGCCTGCATAATCCTGTCGATATGCTGGCAGGCGCAGGACCGCGTGAGTATGCCGACTGCTTGCGTCTGCTGCTGAATGATGAGGCCGTCGATAGCATCATGGTTATCCTGCCACCGCCGCCAGTGACAACAGCTGCGGAGGTTGCAGGGGCAATCATTCCGGTCATTCGATCTGCGGGAAAACCTGTTGTGGTGGCTTTAATGGGCGAGGAATTGATCGCTCCTGCTGCACGATTGTTTCGGCAATCGCGCATACCTGATTACCGCTTCCCTGAACGAGCAGCTTCCGTCCTGAAAGTCCTGTGTTTGCGCGCCAAACATCTCGAGCGCCCACAGAGCAAACCCAGGCTATTCAAAGATGTAGACTCAAAGAAGGTGCGCACACTCCTGCAAGCAGCCCACAAAGGCAGGGAAGGCTTTGTCGCTGCTGCGGACGCACATGCCGTCGCCGAAGCCTATGGATTGCCGATGCTACCCTTCCGTTCTGTGCGAGAACCGGAAGAGGCGGTTGGAGCGGCGCAGGTCTTTGGCTACCCGGTAGTGGTCAAGTTGGATTCACCGGACCTCACCCACAAATCGGACCTCGGAGTCTTAGCATTGGGGCTACATTCGGAGAATGATCTGAAGGCGGCATGCGAGCGGCTCTTGGCCCGGGCGGACGAATCCATCCCCGATATTGCGGTCACCGGGTTACTGGTCCAACCAGAACACCAGGGCGGCCAGGAGTTGATTGTGGGTTTCGTGCGCGATGAGCAGTTCGGTCCGCTCTTAATGTTCGGCACCGGAGGCGTTGAGGTCGAGGCGTTAAAGGATGTCGCTTTTGAATTGGCGCCGCTCAGCCGCGAAGAGGCTGAAGCGATGATAGATCGTACGCAAGCCGGGCGGAAGCTGCGCGGTTTCCGCAGCATTGGACCTGCTGATCGCGAAGCCGTCCTCGAAACCTTGTTGCGCTTAAGTCAATTGGCTCTTGATCACAGCGAGATTCATGAACTGGAGATAAATCCCCTGCGCGTCATGGCGGAAGGGGAGGGGGCTTTTTCACTCGATGTACGCCTGCGCTATGAAGAAGGCGATGTGAAGTTGCCGCACGAAGCCTGAAGCATACATCAACCCTTTTCGGGATATGCATGCTTTCATATTATGTTTGAGGTACCCGATCAGGAAAGGCTTATCTTCCGCACAACAATGCAGGAAGATCTCGTAACCAACCGAGAATAACTGGAACAGGCCATGGAATAGTTCCCATGCGCATCCTTCTGAGCAGATGAAGAATGCTGTCAGAACCTAGAGGAGGATATTGGGGAAGATCCTTCACATGAAGATTTGCCTGAGACCCCGAAACGTGTCGCTACGAAGCGCAAGGAAGTCACCAGTCGAAATCAGGTTGATTTGGATGCTATTATCAACGGAGAGCATGAACCAGCAAATTGTGGAATTCCTGAACGAAATAAAATAGATCCACGGTGCGAAGCGGTTATAACAGAGGGAGTTTATTCCTGCGCAGGGATGCAAGGGATTCGACAACTGGAAGGCTTGAGGAGGACGCAGGCTGGGCTGGCTGGTTCGCATACCGTTGGTGAGAAGATATTTGGCCTGTTATCAGATCCTTAACCGCAACGTGATGTGAGAATAAAAGCTTCGATCAGTCTTGGAGATCCATGCAGTCGTGAAGCGGAAGGAGGAACCAAAATGACCATTCGGATCGTCACGGATAGTACTTGTGATTTGCCTAAGGAAACGATAGATCGCTTGGGCATCACCGTCATCCCTATGCTGATCAATGTGGGCGATCAGGGATATCGAGATGGCGTTGACCTCACGCGGGAGCAGTTTTACCGTAGCTTGCCGGAGTGGAAAGTCGCTCCTACGACTGCCGCACCCAGCCCGGAAACCTTCAAGCGGATTTACCAGCAGTTAGCTTCCGAAGGCGCCGATCAGATACTCTCTATTCACATCTCCCGCAGCTTGAGCGCCACCATGGATGTCGCCCAGGTCGCAGCAGAACAAACTCGTGAGATCGCCGTCGAAGCATTCGATTCTCACCAATTAAGCCTGGGTACGGGTTTTTTGGTTGAAGAAGCTGCGCGCATGGCCCAGGAGCGAAACTCGCTTGAGGAAATCAAGGCAGCCTTACTGGATCAGATCAAAAGGAGCCATGTCTTTGCCGCTCTCGACACGCTCGAGTTCCTGCGGCGTAGTGGACGTATGAACACCATCATGGCAAGTTTGGGGAGCATGCTCCAGATTAAACCGCTCTTAAAGATGTACGCAGGCGAGGCCTCCTCAGAACGCGTCCGAACGACTTCAAGGGCTCATGCGCGCGTGCTGGAATTGTTGAACGAGAAGCTGCCATTGACACGCCTCGCACTACTACACACGAATGCCGAGCAGCAGGCTCGCCGGCTATTTGAGTCGGTCGCGGATTCAATCCCGTTGGGTGAAATCGAGGCGGTGGATATTACACCGGTAATCGGGGCACACATCGGACCCGGCGCGATAGGATTTGCCACAGTAAGCGCAGCATAGGCCCCAGATTTACCGTCTGCCAAATCATTAAAACCCCGGGATTTCAGCCCGGGGTTTGCCTTTTAATGCGGTGAAGTGGTGTTTAGGATGGCGTGGGGTCTAGCAGCGCGGCAGCAATTTCTGCTGCGACACGGGCATTATTGCGTAGCAGGGCCAGGTTCGCCTTGAGGGTGGCACCTGCAGTGGCCTCGTTCATATAGTTGAGTAAAAAAGGTGATACTTCCTTGCCAACGATTCCTTGGTTATGGGCTTCAAGCAAGGCTTGTTGCAATACTGTCTCGGCTGTCTCAGCGGGTAGGGCATATTCCTCGGGACAGGGAACACAGAGCAGGAGCCCTGAGGTTAAACCGGTACCCCAGTGCTGATGTACGATGTTGGCGACCTCTGCAGGAGTGTCAACCCTCACTTGAACCTTGAGCTGGCTGCCAGAACTGAAGAATGTTGGGAATGTGTCTGTCTGCCAACCAAGGACGGGTACTCCGTAGGTTTCAAGCCACTCCAGGGTTCGGGGTAGGTCGAGGATTGCTTTTGCCCCCGAACAAATGACAACGACCGGAGTATTGGCCAATTCAGGCAGATCAGAGGAAACATCGCCGGAATCACCGCGATGAACACCGCCGATCCCACCCGTGGCGAATACTGGAATTTTAGCTCGATGCGCCAGGTACATCGTGGCGGCAACAGTGGTACCACCGCTACCCTTCAGAGCGCGTTGGACACCAAGCTCTCGTCGATTTATCTTTACGGATTGGCTTTCTAAGGCCAGATGTTCGAGCTGGGCATCACTTAACCCGATCAAGTAGGTTCCATCCAGCAATGCGATCGTAGCAGGGACAGCCCCCAGGTTGCGTATCTCCTGTTGCATGCGCATCCCAAGTTCAAAGTTGGTCGGCCTCGGGAGTCCGTGGGTGATGACGGTGGTCTCAAGGGCGACTACGGGCTGATTCGTACGCAGGCCCTGGGCCACATCAGGATGAAATTCCATCCAGGAAGGAAGGTTTTCCTGTGGGTTCATATGATGATCGATTTCCTTAATCTACCCAACACGTGGATCAGAGGTATTCGTCATAGAGACGCTCGAGTGAGAGATCCTGAGCGACGGTTCCGGGCGACCGTAATGTCAGCGCGGCGGCTGAAACACCGAGACGAACAGCTTCATCAATGGGGATATCGTTGAGCAATGCGAAGATTACTGCGGCTGAAAGGGCATCACCAGCGCCGGTGGGATCGATCACATCCGTTTTTATTGCAGGGATATGACCGGTGCTCTCCGTAGTTGCATAGCCAACACCAAACTCCGCCATGGCAATGATGGCGATTTGTACACCTTCATTAACCAAATGCTTGGCCGCGTTAATCGCTTGTTCTCGATCCGCATGAGGGATGGGATGGGGACAAATTGCCTCAGCTTCCTTCTCATTGGGCGTGATCAACCAGAGCTTTTCAAGGAAAGGTTGTAGGCGGGGGGCAAGGTTGACGGAGGTTGGATCGGCCGCAACAGGGACACCGGCACGCGATGCAAGTGAAATCGCCGTGCGCAGGGTTGCCTCAGGTAAGTTTGCATCCAGGAAGACCGCAGAAGCTTCGTTGAATAGAAAGCGCCTATCCTGCAAATATTCCGACGTGATCTGATCACTGATCTTCATATCATCCATGCCGAGATGAAGGTTTCCTTGCTCGTCGAGAATGGCCAGATAAGAGCCGGTGGGATGCTCGGAAATTTGGAGGCAATGATCGACGTTGATGCCCTCCGAGCGTGTCTCCTGCAGGATTTGATGGCCTTGTTGGTCTTCGCCCACCGCCGTAATCAAATTGACCCTCAATCCCAGGCGGACGAGGTTTTCGGCGACATTGCGGGCGACTCCACCTGGCGATACACGCAGGTGACCCGGATTGGAGGTTCCCATCTGGAGTGAGCCAAGGGACCGACCAACCAGATCCAGGCCGGAGGATCCTATTACCAAGATCGGCGCTTCTATGTGTTCACTTTCATTCAACGCGGATCACTCCCAAGAACATCAGGATCCAAGAGTGTGTCGATATGATTTCGGATGAGGGTTAGGTTTGATCGGGTTTCAGAAGCTGGTTCCGATCGCGTTTCAAGGGTTTGCAACTGTTGGGCGATCGTTGTGAGAAGTTCGTAGCAGCGATAACCTTTAGGAAGTTCACCTGCGTACCAACTCTCAATCCAGGCACGGATCAGCGCATCCGGTTTCTGTTGCATAGCAAGCTGGCGTTGACGCTGAATATATTCGGGAGACTGGTAGAGCTGAAGTCGCTGACGATCACGCCAGGTCTGGATCAATGTATGCCCCGCACTCGTCTCGGCTAGCTCCCCCGGGTCTTCGCTGATATTCCAAGTGCCCACGCCGACCCAGTCTAATTCCAGGCCTTGCTCCTTCAGGCGGGCGTGCAAATCGGGCGTGTGAAATCGCTCGGTTAATTCGCGACGTGGGATTTGGATGGATTGGCGTACTTCCCCAGCAGGGGTATCTTCCAATGTCTCTGATGCTTGGTGATCCAGCAGGCGGTAAGGTTGAAGCGCCAGAAACTCATCGAGCGTATAGCGACCGACAAAAGATCGAATCTCGGTTCTAACAATATCCCGTAATGCATCAGCTGGTGTGCGCCGCTGCTTTGTATTCACAGGTTGAGCATAGACGATGCGTCGGATAGCATCCTCACTGAAGGGATAAGGATCTCTCAAGCTGCGCTCTTGATCCCCACCGAAAACGCGAAAGACCATTTGTGCCTCACGCGCTGCCACCCTCACGCCATCGCGTGTCTCAGCGTGAATTAAATCCACCTTGGCAATTCGATCGCGCAAATCGACAACATCTCGCAGGCGCTCAAATCCTCGAATCACATAACTGGCTTGAGGAGTTCTTGCGCTGGGATCAACCTTTTCGGTTTGTTGACCCTCCTTGCTATGGGAGAGGCCATATACACTAGGGATCCCATCGATGCTCTCAAATACCGCCGCGAATCCCAGGTGGGTTTTGATGACGCCCGGTCCGCCGATACGTCGCACCGGATTGTTGATATCTAGGTCGTCTTTGTCGCCACTGTTGATCCTCAACTTGGGGGTGCTCAAACCATAAATTGACCCGGTTAGATAGCGCCAGGCGATATCGAATCGATCAAGCTCAAAAAGATCGCTCAGGTAGCGAGCCGCAACAACGATTCCCAAAATCAAACCTGCAAGCAGAGGTAGGAGGTGCAACAACACTTCCGGATTAAAAAAGGTGCTGGCAATATTGAGGAGGGGATAGCTGATCTGCGGCATATTGCGCAACCAGAAGATTGGGATTTCACCTGGAAACCGCAGGCCGACGATAGTGACAACCCAGTGGATAGCAATCAGCGCAGCGAGAAGAATAAATCGGATAAGCGCGGCGGTAACATCTCGTCCAATAATCAGCAAGAATAGACTCTTGAGGATCGATCGACCTAAGACTGCTAACCCGCTGTTAGTGTTATTCATGCCCTGTTCAACCCGATATATCCTGACAATCCGCCGGTAGGTTTTGAAGTTCACCTTGGAGCTGGACCAACTTTGCACGCAGTTGGGGCGCGATCCCGGGAGCATCGTTAGAGGCTGTTTGCTGGACCATGTCAGTAACAAGCGCCAACAACGTCTCACGCTGGCCAGGTTGCTTATTGCTACGCAAGGCTTCTAGCAGGGAGTGCCCGTATCCTTCTAGAAGGTTTTGCTCCGCCTCTTTCTCTCCCTTTTCGCGTGCCAGCCTCACCCGTTCCATCGCTTCTTGCAGCGCTTCCTGGACCTCTCCCCCCCAGGCTTGGCGCCATCGCAGCGATCGCTCCTCCTGGATCGGCGCCGGGATTTGGAGATTTGCGATGGAGATATCGAGCAAGCGGATCCCGCGTGCGCCAAGGATTTCCAATTCTCTAGAGGATTCTTCTTCCCTCGGTTCACTCTGTTCGAATCCCTTTCGGGTGGGTGGTAATAATCGCTCGCGAATAGTGTTACAGATCTGTTCGAGCGGTGAGTTTTGATCAGCCAGAGTGCTCAGCATTTTGTTGAGGGGCCATTGTTTGACTTCCTCCCGCCAAACATCCGCGACAAGTAAGGCTGGAATCCTGCTCCAGGGGACATCACCGAGCTCACCAAAGGTGTGGGCGTAGACCGCCCGCTCGACGGATGTGCGGTTAAATTCGTATGGAGGTTTATCGGCGAAGCGACCCAGCCGGGGGCTGCCTTCGAGCCCAGGGTCGAGGATGAAAGTGATCGTAATATCAGCGCTTATGGTGATCCCATCCTGGGTTACAGCCTCTGAGGTGACATCCGCTTCAGAAGTATCCGTATCGTCGGCTTTTGATCCCGAAATGACCCGAATTTGGGGACGCAAGTCGAGTGCTTCCGCGCAGCGCTCGCCTGGTTGTGAAAAGACGACCCCTGGCCCCATCGCGCGGGTAAAAGCGGTGTCGGTGCGGAGCACAACCGCGCTGGCGTTATCGATCAGGAAAACGCCAGGACCAGGGCGTAAGTCTTCGGCGTATGCTTGCCGAGCGATACCTTCTTCAACAAAGGTAACAGGTCCGCGTTCACCCAGGGTGTAGCCGACCAGACGGCGAATAGCGAGCAGCCGATCTCGCCCTCTTTCAACTGGTAGTACGAATTGGGCGGCTATCATCAGGCTGAACGTACTTGCTAATGCGAGTAAGTCCAGATCAAAAAGGATCAGTCGAATGATCACGTAGCGTTGATCCTCGGATAGGTAAGCAAGGTGGGAGAGCAGCCAGATGGCCAAGATGAGTGTAAGCGTGAGTTGGGATAGACTCGAGCGGATATCCTGAACTCGCACGACCAAGACGCTACTGAGAACGAGCGCTCCCAGGGCCAGAAGGGCACCCAAGCCCGGTACCAATAGCAAAAGAGATCCAGGGAGACCTGTGGGCGACGCACGTAGGAAGAGCAGTGCATATGGCAACCCAACGGCGATCAAAACGAGGGCAGATATCCAAAGGGTTCGCCGGAAAAAAGGGACTCTTTCCATATGGAAGGTGATTGTATCCCAAAGGCTTTATGTGGCCAAACAATCTCTCAGGGCGGATAGATTGCCAATCACCTACCTCGATCCAGTAGGTTGAAGGCATTGAGCATGTGTTGTTTAAGCCTTGCTAGTTCAGCCTGAAGCAGTTACTCTATGATCAATGGCAAACAATGATTCGATGGTTACGCGTCAGTCCGACCTGTTGCAAGTCCTGACGGCGATACAGAACGATTTGGGTCAGCCGATCTGGGTTGCTCTGGTTGATGATGATGGCTTGATGGTGGCGAGTGTCCCGGAGTCTCCATCGCTGGGATCTGAGCGCATCGCTGCAATGACTGCCGCAGGTGTGATCCCAGCGAAACGGGTTCTCGGAGAAGTTGAGGGGGGATCCTTGCGTTTCGTCACCTTCGCTGGTTCTAGGGCACAGGTACTTGTGGTTGCCGTAGATCAGAAGCGATTTCTCTCGATTGGCCTTAGCCCGCTCATCTCAGTCCAGAGCACCTTCGGGCCGCTGAGCCAGCGAGTTCCTGAAATCATTAAAATCCTGAAGAAACGATATTCCAGGGCTTGATCACAAACCAATCCTCCTGTACCATCGTTCAAATGAAACCCCTCCCGACTTGAGGGGTTTATTCCTAATATAACGGGTCGCGATTATGTTGCTCCAGGCGGTAATCTGGAGTGCATGCAACTGGTGTGGCAATCTTGGAGGGAATGATGAGTGTAGCAGCAGCAAGTGTTGTACCCGGCGCCAAAGAAAGCTTCTGGTTGCGAAGCCGCAATTGGGATTTGACCTTTATTACCTTGAGTGTGGTCTTGGTGGCTGTACCTTACATTGGCTACCTTGCGTTGCTCAATTTCCAGGCATTTACCGCGCCACTTGCCAATTTAATGGGAGCCAGCGCCGACTCGATAAGCCGCAATCTGGTGAATGGAGTCGTTGCTTTGCTTGTGGGCGGGCCCCATATGTATGCAACCTGGACACGCACGGCGCTGGATACGGATTTCCGTGAAAAGCATACCCGGCTGGTATGGTCATCGCTCATCATCCCAGTCGTCGTCATCACTCTGGCGCTGCTCAATTTGACGCTTCTCTTGACGATTTTTTTCTTTTGGGCGTCCATTCACGTGCTACACCAGATCATCTATATCACCGATCTTTACAATCATAAGAAGCAGGTCAGGTTGAGCTTAATTTCCCGCCTGGCGGATTATGGCGTCATCCTTACGGCACTCTATCCAATCGCAGCCTGGAAAATTGCCACGGGTCAGTTTGCGATAGGGCCCAACAACTTGAGCGAAGTGGTAGGGTCGATCGTACCGCTTGGGCCCTGGATGGTCTGGTTGGCTGGGGGGGCATTCGGAATTGCGCTGGTTGCGTGGTTGACAACCACAACCATGGCTTGGAGGCGTGGTGAACTGCATGTTCCCAAGACAGTTTTTGTCGGATTAACCGTCCTGGCATCCTTCTTTGTACCAGCTCTGGGAAATCTCGATACAGCATTTCAGGGCATGAATGTATGGCATTCGCTCCAATACCTGGCGCTCACCTGGATGTTGAATAACATACGGCAGGGGCGAGGCGAGTTGACCCGCTCAGGTTTTGTCAGTCGATTGTCCGAAGATGGATCGGCACGTCGCTACTACCTTTTCAATATAGGATTGACGATAGCGGATGTGATGCTGGCTGGCGTGATCTTCCTGATCCTGCGTTTCGCGCTTAATCAGCCCTTCGATTTCGCCTTCGATCGAGCTTATTACATCGCCGTCCTCAGTTTTTTATGGATTCACTATTACTTCGATCATTACTTGTTTTCTAAACCACAGGTTATCTCATCCCGGGTATGAGCAGGGTGTCCGTCCTTTACGCGGGCAGGCCTACAGGCCTGCCCGTTTGATTATTTGAACCTGCCACCGGGCTAATCCCCCAAAAGATCGTTGCCTTGATGCATGGCATGGATATTGGTTGTAATCTCTCGAAAACGATCCTAAGATGGTGCCACGAGATCCTTGCGGCATGTCAGGAGATAGCTTATGGATGTTAGGGAAGAAAGCCCGACCTCATCGCAGCCTGACGGGCCATCCTATCCCCCTTCGGGTGTTGGGATCGTCGGTCCAACAACACATGGTGCCCCAAGTTGCGATATCTGCGGAAGACGCGATGAAACTCTGCGCGCGATGATCATCCCTTATGTCTTCAGCTTGCTTGTGGTTACAATGCGCCGGGCCTGGACCGGTGTGTATTGCTGGCGACATCGCATCCAGCGCTTGCTGGCTGCAGGCTTGATCAGCTCCTTGACTGGATGGTGGGGGATCCCATGGGGTTTCATCTATACACCGCTCACGCTGGTCAAACTTGTGCGAGGGGGTGAGATCCCTGAGGATGAAAACGTCGAACTGTTGGCGCGTGTAGCCGTCCAAAAATTGAACGCTGGCGAGCCAAGCGATGCGATCAAAGTTTTTCAGGAAGCCTTACGCATCAAGGAAGACGAGCGTACCCGCAATAGCCTGCTCCAGCTGCAAGCCAAGTACCCACTTTCTGTTGAGCTCAAGGATAAAAGAGTACCGTATTGGTATGTTGTGAGTTTGCTGGGGGCATCCATGGTCGGCATCAGCCTCGGTCTCCTGGATTACATCGTTACGCTATTCCTCGGCTGGGTAGTGGGTGAGGAAACTTACCTGCTCCTGGCCATCCTTACCTGGGCCCCCTTTGTCGCAATGTTATACACAGGTGCTTTGATCCTCAATGAAGCCTTACAGTGGATCTTTGCTCGCGCCGGCACAGACCATCTGCTCATGGCCATAATCTTCGGCTTAGGATTCGGCGGTTTGCTTTGGTATGGCATTCCACAGGGTTATCTCATTGGTGATTACGCCGCAGCGATCATGAATGACCTTGGATTTAGCTCGGTGGGAGATTTCATCCTGACCACAGGTGCGGTCATTACCCAGGGTGGGATTTGGTTCGTTCTGGATTCAATTGAATCGGGTTTGCTAGGAGATGTTATCTACCTGATTTTGTGGAGCATCGCCGGATTGCTTTTCGCCTGGCTTGCTATACGGGCTGCCCAGGAGAGTGTCCACTGGCGTGTTCGTCTTGAATTGCTTCAGGGTGATCTGCGCCTCGAGGAACCAAAGTCTCAATTGCCAGCCTGGGGAGCACTTGGAGGGTTCGCATTCTTTCTCCTGCTGGGGTTCGGGATCTTCGCCGGACAAGGTCGACTATTACGTGGCGGACCCGATCTGGTAGCAGCGATTGAGCGTGGGGATGAGCACTACAACGCTGGAGAATTCGAACTTGCTGGAGAGGCATATCGCCAGGCAATCCTTGCTGCACCCAATCAGGCAGGTCCACACGATAGTCTGGGATGGGTGCTCTACTCGCTGGGGAATATGGAGGAGGCCACGTTTGAGTTTGGGCGTGCGATGGAGTTAGACCCGGAGTGGGCAGATCCTCATATCGGGATGGCATATATCCACTTGAGCACCGGTGAGAATGAAATTGCCAGGCAGGATTTTGAAACCGCATTACAGCTCGCAAATGAGCCTTATTACTTGGCACAGGCTTACTATGGATTAGGAAATCTGGCTCACCAGCAGGATGATCTCGACACGGCGATTGCCTATTATGAACAGGCTGTTCGCGAGGACTGGGAGCTCTCTATTGCCCATATGGATATGGCCATTGCCTACTATGCCATGGCGGAGTATCCCCGCGCGATCGAGCATGCAACTGACATTATCGGCCTCGCACCGGATTGGGGGGCGCCGCATGCCCTCCTGGCGCTGTCAAACTTTCAATTAGACCAACAGGAAGCAATGCAGCGCGAATTGGATTGGGCTGAAGATCTTCCCTCTGACGATATCTATAGCCAGCTCCTTCTCGCCGACACCTATTGGGGCCTTGAGCAATACGACGAGGCCGCCACGGTTCTACAGCGGGCTAAGCTGCTTTATCCGGAGAACATCCAAGTACCTCTGCTCCTGGCACGGCTGGCTGCCCTGAAGGAGAATTTCGAGGAGGCGAACGCCCTTATCGACGAGCAATTAGAATTCGATCCTTCGCTTTTAGATGCCTACCTAGCGCGTGCCTGGGTGAAGATCGAAAATCAGGATCTGGGGCAGGCTGAAGAGGCCTTAAATCAAGCCCTGGAAATCGATCCGGATAGCTGGGAAGCGCACAATCTACGTAGTTTTGTTTACTTCCATCAGGGAAGAATTGACGAGAGCTACATAGAAGCAGATCGAGCAATCCAGCTCTACGCCTACGAAAGTTCATGCTTCGTGCACCGCGCATTTGCGGCGAGGGCACAGGGGAAACTTGAGCTTGCGTACGCGGATGCTGTGCATGCTATCGAGCTAGCGCCCAAATTAGATATGGCTCATTTCATCAAGGGCGTGGTTCACCTGGACCTAGGAGAAACTGAACAAGGCGTTGCCAGTCTGAGTATATTTCTGGAACTTGCACGCGATCGTGCCTTTGTGCGCGATTATGTTCAGCAGGCACAAGCTGTATTGGATCAAATCTCCATTGATCAGTGAGCGCTCGAACTTGACTGTTATGGCAGCATCTCTGCTTACAAGAAAAAATCGTTACCTCCATACTGATTGAAGACCACATGGTTCCCTGAATAATCTCTGGTGTAAAGGAAGGAAGAGGGACAATTCTGTGGAAAAAACGAGCATTGCTGAAGCATTACAGCACGCCCAGGACACTCGAGCTGTGGTGATCGAACCAGGAGCACATAGCCTCTTACCATTGCATTTTCAAAAGCACTTTCCGGAGCATCAAGCTTTTGTGATAGCAGATGAGAATACCTACAAGGCGGCCGGTGCCGATGTTTGCCGTATTCTGAGGGCATCAAGTATCGAGCTGCTCGGTGAGTATGTCTTTCCAGGCACGCCACAATTAAAGCCCGACATCAAGAATGTGAAGCTCCTTCAGCAGAAGCTGATGGAGCACACTGCGATCCCGATTGCCGTGGGGTCAGGGACGATCAACGACATCGTGAAATTAGCTTCCCATCGCAGTGGACGGGCCTATATTGCGGTTGGGACTGCAGCTTCGATGGATGGCTACACCGCCTTCGCTGCAGCGATCACACATGCGGGTGTAAAGAAAGTCGACCCGTGTCCGGCGCCGAAAATATTTATCGCCGATCTCGATGTTGCTTGCCAGGCGCCGACGCAACTCACCAGTTCAGGTTACGCCGATTTAATTGCCAAGCTGAACTCGGGTGCGGATTGGCTCATCGCAGATTTTGTTGGAAGCGAGCCAATCCAGAAAGAGGCCTGGTCCTTGATCCAGCCCTCATTGCGGCAATGGCTTGAAAATCCGGAGAAGATACCCCAAGGCGATCCGGCAGCAGTTGAGAATTTAATGGTCGGACTCGTCATGGCCGGCTTGGCCATGCAAGCCGCACGTTCATCCTGGCCGGCTTCAGGCAGTGAGCATCTTTTCAGCCATCTATGGGAGATGCGAGGTCTGGGACGTGAGTATGTCAGCCACGGGCATAAGGTGGGTGTAGGTACGATCGCCTCCTCAGCCTTCGTCGCCGCATTGCTGGAGATGGACCCTGCTCGTGTGGACATTGAGGCGAGGATGGAGGCTTGGCCGGATTTTTCCTCTGTCCAAGACCAGATTCAAGTGAGTTTTTCCGATCCAGAGCTTATCCGAACCTGTATATCTGAATCTCGCAGCAAATATGTAGCCAGAGAAGCATTGCAAACTCGTCTGGAAAAAATAAAAGACAATTGGGGTACGCTGCGCGATCAGATTCTGGCTCAGCTGATGTCGCCAGGAGAGATTCACGAAAGGCTTCTTGCGGCAGGGTGTCCTATCCACCCGCAAGAAATTGGGCTGCCAATCGAGACTTTCAAAGGCGATTACGCCCGCATCCGATTTCTGCGAGCGCGCTACACTAGCTTTGACCTGGCCGACGAGTTGGGTTTTCTGGATGGATTGGTCGAAAGTCTATTTTATGAAAAGGGGTATTGGTCTGCGATTTGATTCTCGGAAAATGTTGACCTTTTCACCTGCTTAACCTACAGTAGGTATGTGCTCGCTAAAGTCCACGCTGCAGCCGTCGTTGGGCTGGAGGGGGAGATCGTAGAAGTTGAAGTGGACACCTCTCGCGGGCTACCCTCCTTCACCATCGTTGGCTTACCGGATACTGCCGTTCAGGAGAGCCGTGAACGCGTTCAGGCGGCGATAAAGAATGCCGGCCTTACCTTTCCACGTCACCGCGTAACGGTGAACCTGGCCCCTGCCGACCTGCGCAAGGAAGGGCCAGCTTATGATCTTCCAATTGCACTGGGCGTTTTAGCTGCATCGGATCAGTTAGAAATCAATCAACTTAATAAAACCCTAGCAGTCGGTGAACTTTCTCTGGATGGTTCGTTACGGCATGTGCGCGGTATTCTCCCTATGGCTGCGCTCGCCCTTGAAGCAGGTTATGCTCAAATGTTCGTTCCAGCGCAAGATGCGGCGGAAGCCGCCCTGGTGGAAGGGATTGATGTCCTGCCAGTGCGATCGCTTACGGCCCTGGTCAACCACCTTGCGGATATCAAATGCATCAAGCCGACGAGAGTAGATGATGAGATAGAGATACAAAGCGGCTATGCCCTGGGCTTTCAGGAAGTGCGCGGGCAGGAAAGCGCGAAGAGGGCGCTCGAAATCGCGGCGGCGGGCGCACACAATGTGATCATGGTGGGTCCGCCGGGGGCGGGGAAAACGTTGCTTGCCAGAGCGCTGCCTTCGATCCTGCCATCGATGATGTTCGAAGAGGCTCTGGATGTCACCCGGATATATTCCGTTGCGGACCAATTACCTCCAGGTGTACCGCTCCTACGAGCGCGCCCCTTCAGGGCACCTCATCACACAATTTCTCATGCCGGGTTAGTCGGTGGAGGGAATTGGCCACGCCCAGGAGAGATCTCACTTGCGCATCGTGGGGTATTGTTTTTAGATGAACTGCCAGAATTTGGCCGACAAGTGCTTGAGGTGCTACGGCAGCCCCTGGAGGATAAGCTTGTCACAATCAGCCGGGCCCGGGGTTCGCTCTCCTTTCCAGCCAACTTCATGCTGGTCGCAGCAATGAATCCTTGCCCGTGTGGCTACTTTGGTGACAGCGAACGCGATTGCAGTTGCTCAATGGCAACCATAACCCGTTATCAAAAACGAATATCGGGTCCATTATTGGACCGCATCGACATTCATATCGAGGTGCCGAAGGTTGATTTCGAAAAATTAACTGGAAATCGAACCGGCGAAGACTCGACAGTCATTCAGGCAAGGGTCGAGCGGGCACGTAAGAACCAACTAAAGAGGTTCAAATCGAGTGCACATGTCAGTAACGCCGATATGGGCCCAGGCGAAGTGCGCCAGTATTGTGATCCAGGTGTTGAAGGTCTCCATCTGTTGCGACAGGCGATGAAGCAATTAAATCTGACGGCTCGAGGATATCACCGGGTATTAAAGTTGAGCCGTACGATTGCCGACTTGGCGGGCGAAGAGTCTATTCAACCAGCTCATCTGGCGGAGGCTTTGCAGTATCGACCCAGAAGATGGGTAGAAGCTGGGCGCACCTAGCCACCCAGTCCCCCGCATAGATTAGCCGAGTACCACTAGGTTGCCCGCTTTTCAAGCTAATTTCTCGATATCAACCTATACTTGAGGGGAGGCCAGTTTCTAAGGGTAAGGAAAATGACCTCTTTCATCAGATTGGCTTGGTTTTGCACAACCGATCAGGTAGTGCAAGATGGTGCGCACAAAACTGAATACGCGCGGCAGTACAGGAGCATGGCGAAATCCATGCATGATCAAACCGAGTTTGGGAGGCGGTCGCTATGAGCCAGTCAGCAATTGAACGAGTGATCATCTCGGAGACTGAGATCGAAGCGCGAGTCATTGAGCTGGCAGAGCAAATCTCAGCAGATTACGAGCAAAAGCAGCCACTCTACCTCGTCGGTATTCTAAAAGGAGCCTTTATTTTTCTTGCAGATCTAAGCCGCCGTTTAAGTGTAGAGCACGCTATTGATTTCATGGCACTTTCAAGCTACGGCAAGAGCGCTACAAGCGGCGCGGTCAGGATCCTGATGGATTTGCGCGAGCCCATCCATGGCGCCCACGTCATTCTGGTTGAGGATATCATCGATACCGGCAATACCCTTGCCTACTTGTATGAAACCCTACAAGGGCGAGGAGTCGCATCACTTAAAACCTGTGTGCTGCTCCAAAAAGAGCGTAATCAGGTTGATGTTCCCCTCGATTATCTAGGCTTTAAAATACCGGATGTGTGG
>JBFFQB010000042.1:0-24178 GCA_041573795.1 Anaerolineales bacterium | reverse complement strand
TACAGGAACGGCCAGCGCTGGCAGGATTGGCTGTTCCCGGGATGCCGCAGGGTTCGCCAGGGATGAGCGGTGAACTCGAGGGCCCCATGGAGATCCTGGCGTTCGATCAAGACGGAGAAGTGTGGGTCTATACGACCTGGGACGGGTAGCCCGGGATCGATTCGAATTCCGACCGGCCCTTAACAACGGAGATCAATCATGAAGCGCCCCAGGCAAACGGGGCGCTTCTGGATTCGAGACACAATTTCACGGGACCACTATTTTGGATAACCTAAATTATGATATACTAGGCCCTAATTATCTACTAACGGACTTATCCATTTTCGTTCACGCATCAAATTCTCACAGTGAATAGGAGTGCTCGATGGAGAAAAACATCTCAAGACGAAACTTCATCGTCGGAGGAGCGGCAACATTACTCGCTGGACTGGGCGTCAGCCGCCTGAGTGATGTGGAGGGTAGCGGGGCGCCGACTGGTCTTATCCAACACCCTGAAGATGAAGGACATGACGGCTTTGGCATGGTCGGGGCTGTCGACCCTGAACGTAACGGGTTCGATCCGCTCGAGATCCTGGTGGATTGGGATCATGGAAGTGTCAGTCAGCTGCCGAATGGTCAGACGTTGCGTGAATACCAGATCGTGGCCGTGGATAAGGAGATCGAGGTTGCACCAGGGATCACCTTCCCAGCCTGGACGTATAACGGGCGTGTGCCTGGTCCTACCATCCGCTGCACAGAAGGTGATCGTATCCGCATCAACTTCGTCAACGCCGGATCGCATCCGCATACGATCCATTTCCATGGGATCCATCCTTTTGAGATGGATGGGGTCCCTGGTGCAGGAGCGGGAGAGATCGGTGTGGGGCAGACGACCGTCTATGAATTCGATGCCGAACCCTTTGGCTGTCACCTGTATCACTGCCACGCTGTACCGCTCAAGCGGCATATTCACAAAGGGCTCTATGGCGCTTTCATCGTCGACCCAAAGGAAGGACGCCCACCGGCGCGCGAGTTGATGATGATCATGAACGGTTTCGACACGAATTTCGACGGCGGGAACGAAATCTACGCCGTTAACACGGTCGGCTTTGAGTATGCCCGGCGACCGATCCCCGCAAAGGTTGGGGAACTCATCCGGTTGTACTTGATCAATATTACCGAGTTCGACCCGATCAATTCCTTTCACCTGCATGCCGAATTCTTCGATTATTACGATCACGGCACGACGCTCAAGCCGACGCTCAAAACGGTGGATACGATCATGCAAGCGCAAGCACAGCGGGGGATCCTCGAGTTCCGCTACCGCTGGCCGGGCAAGTACATGTTCCATGCTCATGTAAGCGAATTCGCTGAGCTGGGCTGGATGGGCAATTTCAACATCGTCGAGCAAGAGGATTTTGAGCAAGCGTTGGCCGAGTCCGGATTGGATCAGAGCTGGGATGAGCGAGCCTTGAACGGTAGCTCGCTGGATCGGTGAGGGAGGCAAGTGATGAGCGAAAAGCACAAAAGCAATCCTGAAAACACATCACCGATCAGCACCAGTGGAAAGATCTTGCTGGCGCTATTTCCGCTTCTGGCCCTTGGAGCCGTGCTGGCGTACATCGTCCTGACCGGAGCCGGGCTCACCGAGTTGAGCGGACCTCCGGTTGAGGCGATCTCGGTGGAACGCATCACCTTACCTCGACCTGGTCTGATTGAACTCAAAGTCGTTAATGACGGACCTCAGCCGGTCAGCATCGCTCAAGTCATCGTCGATGAGGCGTATTGGGCGTTTTCTGCAGAACCCTCCACCACGCTTCCGCGTCTGGGTCAGGCGACGATCAGAGTACCTTATCCATGGGTACGGGAAGAAGCCCACGTTCTGACGCTAATCACCTCCCTGGGTGCGACGTTTGAGGCCGAGGTGCCAGTTGCGGTGGAGAGCCCGCAACCTTCGGCGAGCCTGTTCCTGCGGTTCGGGCTGGTGGGAATCTATGTGGGCGTCGTGCCGGTGGCGCTGGGTGTGCTCTGGTTCCCGCTCATGAAACGCTTGAGCCAACGCTGGATGAATTACATCCTTTCCTTGACCATAGGCCTGCTCATTTACCTTGCCGTTGGCACCTGGCTGGATGCGATCGAATTCGCCGAGGAACTCCCGGCCTTCTGGCAAGGGGTACCTCTGGTTGTATTTGTTGCGCTGCTTTCGCTGGGCACCCTGCTTGCGCTGGGGTCGATACGTGGTCGATCCGGCGATGTGTTGAGCACAGCCTATCTTCTGGCATTGGGTATCGGATTGCACAACCTGGGTGAAGGTTTGGCGATCGGTGCGGCTTTCGCCCTGGGAGAGGCCGCATTGGGCACGTTCCTTGTTCTCGGTTTCACCCTGCACAACATCACGGAGGGCGTCGGAATCTCAGCGCCCCTGGTTCAAAAGCCACCGAAAGTGACACATTTTATTGGGCTGGTAGCCCTCGCAGGAGCACCCGCGATTCTGGGCACCTGGCTCGGTGGGTTCGCTTTCAACCCGGTATTGGCCACCATCTTCTTGAGTGTTGGCGTAGGAGCGATCTTGCAAGTGGTGTGGGAGGTGGGCAAGCTTGTGGCCCGATCGAGTGAGTCGACCGGGAATGCGTTGTTTAACCCGGTTAACTTGGCCGGACTCGCCACCGGGATTGCCATCATGTATTTCACGGCTTTCCTGGTGAAGTTCTGATCAGGTAATTCTAAAACCCTGATCGTTAAATGAATAACGGGCGTCCCATACGGGACGCCCGTTTGAATCCGCATGGTTTATTGGACCAGCGAGCGAACGAAGGTAACCAATTGCCAGCGCTGCTCCTCGCTGAGGGACTCACCCCAGGGTGGCATGGCCGAGTTGAAGGGCTCCTCCATGCCGCCCTCGGTGATGCGCCAGAAAACATACGCATCGCTGAGATCGCTCATCATCGAACTATCCGCAAGCGAAGCCGGTTTTGGATCGAGTGCTGCAGCTGCAGGGCCATCGCCAAGCCCGCTATCGCCATGACAGGAGGCGCAATTCACCGCAAACAACTCTGCACCGGCTGCAATGGCAGCGGCATCGTCGGTGAAGGGATTCTCGAGATCCTCGTACTCATGCGGCACTTCGGCATGCTCGTGATCATCCGCATGTTCCCCCTCCATGTGTTCGTCCTCGTCATGATCGTCGCCGTCTTCATGCTCATCGGCGTCATGATCATCTCCTTCGGCGTGCTCATCATCCATGTGCTCTGCTTCTTCAAGGTCATCCCCATCTTCGTGTTCGTCTACCACGATCTGGGCAGACCCGTCCCCTTCGGCGGAGGGGCTGGCACAGGCAGCAACAAATAGCGTTGCTATGACCAGAAGGCTGAGAAAAAGCCATATTCGAGATTTTCTTACCATGATCATCTTCTCCTTTTACGGTTGTGAAGAGGCATTAATGCTAATAAGATAATACCACTCTATAAAATCTATAATAAAAGAGCGTGCCATGCAATCTTTGGAAACAGGCCCCCTAGAGCGCCAGTATCCGGGCGAGCACTTGCTGTACGATCCAGATCAGGATCGGAAGCAGCATGGCGGAGATAAATCCGCGCATCGTTGCTGGCTGCCAGGGCCAGGTGGGGATCTTATCGATGAAAACCTTTTGATGCTGCAAGCTGGCGATGGCTTTTTCCATTTCCGGCATTCCCTGGAGAGCACGCTGATCAAGCATCTGCTCAAGCTGGTTGAAGGCTAACTTGATCCGGGCATGAACCTCGCGCAGCATGGCTTTCTTTTCCGATACCAGCCGGCGGTTAACGCCCCGCAGCGGCAGCACAAAGGCGGCGAAGGACAGGATCGAGATGGCGATGGCGGTTACCAGGGTTGTGGTGACCATGATCGACCCCGGGGAAAGTAACAGGTTGGAATACACCAGAAAGAGGAAAATCACCCCGGTCTTGGCTGTATGGGCCGAGAGGGCGTAAACCGGCTCGAGGTTGAACAGGTCCAATTCGGGTGCGGTGGCGTACAAGCGGTTAACAGTGCGTAGCTGGATCACGATGCGGTAGCAGAAGACCAGGGCGAAAGCCGTCGGGATCGCAAAACCCAATGCACCATAAATCCAAAACAAGTTTAGGGAAACGGTCTCGCCTGCGAATTGTTCGACGCTGAAAAATGAATAGGCACCCAGGATGAAACCGGCCAGGGTCAGGATGAGCACAGGTTTGGCCGGTTGATGGCTGAGGCGGTATTTGAGCCGGGCAAGCTCTTCGTCCGAGACATTCAATAGAGGGCAGAAGGACTCCAGCGCCTGGGCGGCGTCACGATTGAGGTAACTCATGAAAAACAAGACCTCGCCCGAAAACAACTGGTTAATGAATAGCCCAGTTTCAAAACTGCCCCAGGGAAAGCGCCCGAAAGACCATTCGGCCAAGTGGCTCAAGCTAACGAGCAGAAGATAGAAGCCCAAATAGGCTGTCCAGGCCGGGCCGGGAAAACCCTCAAGCCAGTCGATGAAGCGATCCACCCAGCTGAGTGGGAAGGGTTGAGTATTAGCTTTGGATGTCATCTTCTTCTCCTAAGCGAACTGAGGAAATATCGACACAAGCAGTTAGATCATAACACCCTAAATCACTCCAGATCATCCTATCGGGAGCCGTCGGAACAGGCGAGATATAGCTCCTCTTTCCCCCTTTGCCGTGGAAGAATCACACTTGAAACAGCCGGATGGAAGGTCTACACTCTAATCTCACCCGCTTCGGTTGGTGTTGAAACCCGCCCGGCGCTGGAGTCTCAATATGCTCATGCTGGTTGGATTGAAGAGAATCTGATAGGAAGGAACGATGTCACGAGAAGCCCATCCTGCCCTACCCGAGTTTGAGTACATCAAGCCAGGTTCGCTGAGCGATGCAGCCGCCTTCCTGGCCGAACATGCCGGTGAGGCGCGGGCGCTATCCGGCGGGACCGACATCTTCGTGCGCATGCGCGATGGCGCCTTTAAGGATAAGTACCTGGTTGATATCAAGGGGCTGGCTGGTACCGACGAGATTGTATTTGATCCCAAGAGAGGCCTGGTGATCGGTGCGGCAGTAACGATGAACCGCGTTAGTGCCCACGAAGCCGTGCAAAAGCACTACAGGCTACTGGCTGAGGCGATCGATTCGGTCGCTTCCTACCAGTTACGCAACCGGGCGACCGTGGTGGGCAATATCTGCAACGCCTCCCCGGCCGGCGACACGATCGGTGCTTGCCTACTCTATGGTGGCGCGCTGCTGGTCCACGGAGTCAGCGGCGAGCGCAGGGAGCCTCTGGATGGGTTTTTCAAGGGTCCCGGGCAAACCACACTCAAAGCGGGTGACGTGGTCACCTCGCTCTTCCTGCCGTTACCTCCTGAGGGATTTGCGGGTACCTACCTGAAGCTCAACCGCAATAAGCGCGGCGATCTAGCGATTGTGGGTGTCAGCGCATGCACATATCCAAACAAGGATGTGCCCTCTGGGCTCACGGTGAAAGTGGCGCTAGCCTCGGTGGCAGCAACCCCTCTAGTGGTTCCTGAAGTTGAAGAATTATTCAAGACGGAAACGCTGACGGAAATCAGTAGCGCACAGGCGGCCCAGATCGCAATGAATGCTTGTAGCCCTATCGACGATGTGCGCGGCTCGGCGCGCTACCGGGTTATGATGGTCCGCAACCTGACCCGGCAAGCGCTTTCCGCCCTCGAAGCAAGCCTGAAGTGAGAATGCCATGACAGTACACACCATCACAGTCAACATAAACGGTGAGGACGAACTCGTTGAGGTGCCAGGACACTGGACCCTGCTGCAGATGCTGCGGTACCGCATGGGACTGACCGGCACCAAGAACGGTTGCGCCGGCGGTGAGTGCGGTGCCTGCACGGTCATGCTTAACGGCGCCCCGGTCAACAGCTGCATGGTGCTGGGGGTCGAATGCGACGAGGCCGAGATCATCACAGTCGAGGGACTATCCCAGGACGGGCAGCTCGATCCGGTTCAGGATGCCATCATCGAAGCTGGGGGCGTGCAATGTGGCTTCTGCACCCCTGGCGTTTTGATCTCTGCCCGGGCACTGCTCGACCGAACCCCGAATCCCACCGAGGCAGAAATTCAGGATGCGTTGGTGGGTAATTTATGCCGCTGCACCGGCTACGTCCGCATCATCGAAGGGATCAAGCAAGCGGCAAAACTCCAAAAGACGTAATCAAGTAGAGTAGAGATCCTATGACAAAGACTGACACGACCACACCCCCATCACCTGTTGGCGAGAGTGTCCCCCGCTTGGATGTGCTTGAAAAGGTCACAGGTGCGGCGATTTATACCGACGACATCCCATTCGGTCCGGGCTTGCTCTACGCCCGCATCAAGCGCAGCCCACATCCGCATGCTGTGATCAAGGGCATTGACGTGAGCAAAGCAGAGCAGCTGCCGGGCGTCAAAGTGGTCGTCACGGGTGATGATTTCCCCAAGCGCATCGGCCTCTACCTGGTCGACAAGCACATCTTTGCGCGCGAGCGTGTGCGCTTCATCGGCGAGCCGGTCGCAGCGGTGGCGGCTGTCACCGAGGACATCGCCGAAAAGGCGTTGGACCTGATTGAAATTGACTACGAGCCGTTGGAGGCAGTCTTCGATCCAGTCTACGGAGCCAGTAAGGATGCGCCGCTGATCCACCCGGATCTGGGCGAGTATGAAGTGCCCAACTTCATCTTTCCCCAGCCGGGCACGAACATCGCCAACCACTTCAAGGTACGCCGTGGCGATGTCGAGAACGCATGGAAGGATTGCGCCAAGATCGTCACGGCTGAGTTCTACATTCCCCACGTGCAGCACGTCCCCATCGAGCCCCATGTGGCCGTGGCTAAATTTGACGATGATGGTACGGTGACGCTCTGGGCGGCTTCGCAATCACCCTTCGCCCAGCGCAACCTGATCGCCCAATCCCTGGGCATCTCGCAGAGCGACATGCGCGTGATCGCCCCCTTTGTGGGCGGCGGCTTTGGCTGCAAGGCGGGCGTTACGATGGAGGCGTTGCCTGTAGCGATCGCCTCCAAGGTCAAGGGCCGCCCGGTCAAGCTGCTGCTGACGCGCGAGGAGGAGTTCTATACCAACTTTGTGCGACAGGCGCTGGTGATCAAGCTCAAGATGGGTTGCGACGCCGAGGGGAACCTGGTGGCGCTGCACAATACAATGTACTGGGATGGTGGTGCCTCAACTGAGTACGGTGTGAACATCACCCGCGCTGGCGGCTACAACAGCACCGGCCCTTACATCTTTCAGAACGTACATACCGACAGCCTGTGCGTTTATACCAACCATCCCATTGGTGGCGCCTACCGCGGCTTCGGCATGTCCGAGCTCCACACCGGTATCGAGCAGTGCATCGACATGCTGGCAGAAGAAATTGGCATGGACAAGGTCGAATTTCGTCTGAAGAACTGTGTCAAAACTGACGACATTATCCTGACTGGCATGACCATGCATCCCACGGGATTATCCGAGTGCATCCAAAAGGTCGCCAAGGCGATCGATTGGGGCCAGAAGAAGAAGCCGAGCAGCCCAAATAAGCTGCGTGGGAAAGGCCTGGCCTTGATGTGGAAGGCGCCCTCAATGCCGCCCAATGCCGGTTCGAGCGCTGAAGTTAAATTCAATGAAGATGGCACGATCACGGTTGGCGTAGGTGGGCAGGAGATTGGCCAGGGGACCTTCACTGCCATGGCGCAGATGGTCGCCGGCGTAATGGGGGTTCCCTACGATTGGGTGCGGGTGCGCGGACCGCTGGATACGCGCTACAGCCCGTACGAGTGGCAGACGGTCGCCAGCCGGTTGACCTGGAGCATGGGCAACGCCGTGGTCGCCGCCGCCAGCGATGCGCGCAAGCAATTACTCGACGTCGCTGCGGATCATTGGGAAGAAAATCCAGACGACCTGGACATTAAATCGGGCAAGATCATTTCCTACGTTAGCGAGCGGGAGATGTCGGTGAAAGAAGTGGGTGTGTATGGCTTGCCCAATGAGAATTTCGAAGGATGGAAGGGCGGCCCGATCGTCGGGCGCGGCAACTTCATGCCTACCTATGTTACCAACCTGGACTTTGAAACTGGCCAGGGCGAGCGCGCCGTGGTGCATTACACCACCGGTGCGCAAGCTTTTGAGATCGAAATTGATAAGGAGACCGGCAAAATCGAGGTGATCAACGCCGCCTCAGCTTTTGATATTGGCAAGGCGATCAACCCGGAGCTGGTCAAAGCCCAGATTGAAGGCGGCATTGTCCAGGGTCTGAGCTCAGCTATCTTGGAGCAGATGATTTTGAAAGACGGGGCGATGCAAAACCCCAGCTTTGTTGATTACCGCATCGCCAGCGCGGTCGATATTCCCTTTAATCACCACATCGATATCGTGGAGGTACCACAGGATGACGGCCCCTGGGGTGCACGAGGGATCGGGGAGCATCCTATGGTGCCGTCCGCCGCCGCCCTTGCAAATGCCATCTATGACGCTACTGGCTTACGGCTCGAGGGTCCGCCCTTCTCCAGCGAAAAGATTTACCTTGCAATGTTGGATGCCGGGATGGTCGAGTGAGCCCGTAGATGGGCTGGATCGTGATTCGACCGCATCCCTAAAGCACGTTCGATGCTCTACCTCCAAGGGAGGGTGATTCTGTATGGCCAAAGACGAAAAAGATCTGACGCCGCAAGAGTTGATCGACGAACTTGTCGAAAAACGGGCCGGGACAAGACAAGGGGGCGGAGAAAAGAAGATCGAAGCGCAGCACGCCAAAGGCAAGCAAACGGCGCGCGAGCGCATCGTTCAATTGCTGGATGAGGGCTCCTTCCACGAGATTGACGCCTATTGGACTCATCGGCATAGCGATTTTGGTATAGACCAGAAGCGTTACGAAGGTGACAGCGTTGTCGTGGGCTACGGTAAGATCGACGGCCGAATGGTTTGTGTCTTTTCTCAGGATTTCACTGTGCTGGGCGGCTCCTTTTCTGAGGTGCAAGGACAGAAGGTCGCCAAGATTATGGATCTGGCCATAGAGTCAGGGGCCCCGGTGATCGGCATTATGGACTCGGTGGGCGCCCGTATCCAGGAAGGTGTGTACAGCCTGGCAGGGTATTCGGAGCTTTTCTGGCGAAATACCCAGGCCAGCGGGGTGGTACCACAGATCAGTGTCATGGTCGGGCCCTGTGCCGGCGGCTCAGTCTATTCACCCGGTCTGACGGATTTCGTGATCATGACCGAGGGTGTCAGCCATATGTTTATCACCGGACCCAAAGTCATCGAGACAGTCACCCGTGAGCAGGTTGACCAGGATTCGCTGGGTGGGGCGAGGGTTCATAACACGGTCAGCGGTGTGGCTCATTTCTTGGCTAAAGATGAGGCCGAAGCCTTTCGGACCACTCGCGCCCTCTTGAGCTACCTTCCCTCCAGCAACCGAGAGGCGCCACCCTACGGAAAACCAAGCGATGACCCCCATCGTATGGAGACGAGGCTAAACAGCCTCGTGCCGACCGATGCGAGCGAATCCTATGACGTCGATGAGATCGTCCAGCTTGTCTTCGACAAAGGCAGTTTTTTTCCAGTCCATAAAGGATTTGCACCGAATGTCTCGGTAGGCTTCGCTCGGCTGCATGGACGCACGGTTGCGGTGATCGCCAATCAACCGCTGCATTTGGCAGGGGTTTTGGATATTGACGCCTCGGATAAGATCGCAAGGTTTGTACGATTCAGCGATGCATTCAATATCCCGTTGATCACATTTATCGACACCCCCGGTTTTTTGCCCGGGGTGAAGCAAGAGCACGGTGGCATCATCCGTCATGGTGCCAAGGTCGTCTACGCCTACTCGGAAGCGACCGTGCCCAAGCTGGCGGTCATCACCCGTAAAGCGTATGGTGGTGCCTATATCGTCATGAGCAGTAAATACATTCGCACCGATATGGTCTTCGCCTGGCCGACAGCCGAGGTGGCGGTTATGGGTGCCGAAGGGGCGATCGAGATTCTCTACGCAAAACAGTTTAAGGAGCTGGAGGATCCAGAGGCTGAGCAGCGCAAACTGTTGCGGGAATTTAAAGAGAAATTTTCCAAGCCCTATCATGTCGCCGCCAGTGGCCATGTAGACGAAATCCTGATCCCTGCAGAAACACGTCCGCGTCTGATCTCGGCCCTGGAACTATTGCGCAACAAGGAAGCAAGCTTGCCTGAAAAGAAACACGGCAATATACCTCTTTAAAGGGAGCCACGATATATGATTGGCGTTCTGGATCTGGGATTGCGGCTTAGCTTGCTGGGGCTGGGCGTTACGTTCCTGGCTTTGATCTTGGTGATCCTGCTCATGGAGCTCCTGATGCGTGTCTTCCCGGCAGGCAGGGCAACCGATACAGAGAAGCCAGGCCAGCGGGATTCGGATGAGAAGCAGCTGGAGGAAACTGCTGTGGCCCTGGCTGTGGGCATCGCCTTGCTGGAGGAGCGCAGCGCCGCAGAGGCGCGCGATCCGACTCTCGGAAAGTTGCTTGAAGAGTAAAACTGAGGGCGGACGAAAGGAATTCGCGTGACAAAACGCGTGATGGTCATTGTAGAGGGATGTAAATATATAGTCGAGGTTGGCGATCTGCGAGAGCGCCCGATCAAGGCCACCGTAAATCAGAAGACCTATCTCGTACAAATACCCCCTCCCGGCGCCACAACCGAAACGCCTGAAGATGCCGCTGCGCTTGAACATGCGATCCCGGTTAGTGCAGAGGTCGATTGTGCTTCGATCTCGGCTCCCATGCCGGGTGATATCCTCGAAGTGAACGTCAAACCTGGTCAGCGGGTTGTCTCGGGCGAACCGCTTTGCGTGCTGGAAGCGATGAAGATGAAGAACCTGATCCGCAGCAGCCGTGAGGGCGTGATCGCATCGGTTGAGGTCAGCGCCGGTCAATCGGTGGACTATGGCGATATCCTGGTGACGTTTGAGTAGCCGCCCATGGTTGTGATTGACTTGCTTCGTACGCTGATGGAAGCTCCCTTGGAGCTCACCTGGCAAAATCTGGCGATGATTGCCGCCGGGATCATATTAATCTATCTGGCGATCGCCAAAGAGTATGAGCCAGTATTGCTGCTCCCGATCGGGTTTGGCGCCATGCTGGCCAATCTACCTCTGACAGGCATCACCGAGGGAGAGGGTTTGCTTAACGTACTCAGGCAAGCAGGCGTCACGAATGAGTTATTTCCCTTATTAATCTTTGTGGGCATCGGCGCCATGACCGATTTCGGTCCGTTACTCAACAACCCGCGCATGGCCCTGCTGGGGGCAGCGGGGCAGTTTGGCATCTATGTAACCTTGATGCTGGCCTTACTGCTCGGCTTTCCCATGAACCAGGCAGCCTCGATCGGCATCATCGGTGCTATTGATGGACCGACAGCGATCTATGTGACCAACAAGCTGGCACCGGAACTGCTCGGTGCGATCGCTGTTGCTGCCTACAGCTACATGTCGCTCGTCCCGATCATCCAACCGCCTGTCATGCGCTTGATGACGACAGAGAGCGAACGTAAGGTGCGCATGCCATACACACAGCGGGAGGTCTCAAAAACGGCGCGCGTTATTTTCCCGATCGCGGTGACACTGGTCGTCTCGCTGCTCTCGCCGCAAGCCTCGCCGTTGATCGCCACGCTCATGCTGGGAAACTTGCTGCGCGAATCAGGCGTTGTCGAGCGTCTCGCTGGGGCAGCCCGCAACGAGATCGCCAACGTCACCACCCTTCTCCTGGGTCTGGCGATTGGCGGCACGATGGACGGCAATGCCTTCCTCCGGGTTGAAACGCTCTACATCCTTGCGATCGGACTGCTGGCCTTTGTGATGGATACGGTCGGGGGTGTGCTGTTCGGCAAACTGATGTATCTGTTTTCCGGTAAGAGGTTCAACCCCTTGATCGGCGCAGCCGGAATCAGCGCCTTCCCCATGTCGGCCCGCATCGTGCAGCGGATCGGTCAGGAATATGACTATGAGAATTTCCTGTTGATGCACGCCATGGGCGCCAACACGGCCGGGCAGCTGGGTAGCGTGATCGCCGGCGGGGTGCTGCTAGCGTTGGTCTCGCCCTTATTATGAAGTGTTCGGATTCTCGTCAGTTGTCTTGTGGCCATTGGGGCGAATGAGCTTGAGACCATCTGATCTTGATCAAGTCAACTTCATTACCCTCATTTGAAGGAGATATCCCATGAAAGTCATCGATCTAACGCTTCCCCTCGGCGTCGCCACGCCACCCTGGCCTACCTATGAACCTTTGCAGGTCAAGTACTTCAAGCGCTTGGCGCCTAATGGCGCCAACGGGCAGCTCCTGACTCACTCCAACCATCTGGGCACGCACCTGGATGGCGAGATCCACTTCTACACACCAGGCCGCGATATGGCTAGCCTGCCGATGGATTTCCTGGTGCATGCGGGTGCGATTGTCGATCTAAGCGATGTAGTTGCCGACTACGATATCTACACGCCGGCGATGATCGAGGACAAGGTCGAGGTGAAAGAGGGCGATATCCTGATCCTTCACACCGGCTTCCATCACTTCGGCTGGGATCACCCCACGGCAGACGAAATCCGCTACATGGTGCAGCACCCTGGACCTGTAGCCGAGTTTGCGCAGTGGTGCTTTGATAAGAAGCTGCGCTGGATCGGTGTGGACTGCGGCAGCGCCGACCACCCGATGAACACGATTATCCGTGACTGGATGGGCCGCCAACGCCGCCAGGCCGACTGGGTCTTCGAGAAGAAGTACAAGACCACGATCGAGGAGACCTTCTCGGATGCTATGTACCAGATGATGCATATTGATCTCTTCCCGCATTCGATCATCCATGCCGAGTGTATCGGCGGCGATATCGACCTGCTGCTCAACCGCCGGGCCGAGATCGGTTTCTTTCCCTGGCGCTTCGTTGATGGAGAGGCCAGTATCGGGCGATGCGTGGCCTTTGTTGAGGATGACGAATATGAAGCATTGATGGCGAAGAAGGAGAAGATGCCCAAGACCCGCTTTGGGGATGCGAACGACCCGCAGCACGTCAAGAACCTGGACAAGATCGCGGCCAAGAACCTGGAGGGTTATCCGCATTTGAGGACGTTGCTGCGGGACTGATTGGAACTCATCGCAAAGGCAGTTGGGCATCTCGGCCGTGCAAGTATTTCACTGGCGTCGCCTGTTGGTTGATATCAGCGCACCAGTGCCCTTCTCGAGATCGTGCCTGGCAAGGACTCCCCCTGTAGGGAATCACAAGAAAGCCATCATTCACTTGTGGCTCATGCATGCGTATATGGAAACGGCTCGGGGTTGCTGAAAACCTATGGCAGGATTATAGGATATCCCTTGCCACAGGTAGCCGCTTGACGATAGAGCCAACCAGGAAGGCAGCCCCGACTGCGAATGGGACGACGAGCACGTATTTAAGCCCCATATCGAGACGGATACCACGAAGGGCAAGTGCTACCAAAACGATCGTCGGTGCGTGCAACACATAGGTGGCATAAGCTGCACCCGACATACTCCCTGCGAGACGTCCTTGCTGGTTGAATCGTCTGCGGAACCATACAAGCAATGAAATCACCATTGCCATACACATGAACTGTTCCCAGACAGAATACGCCAACGACTCCCAATGAAGCCCACCCATGGCTGGGTCGATATTGCCCTCCAACGCGCCCACTGCGACAAACAGAATCGGGAAAATCAGGATGAGGACCAGGATCATCCAGCGCCAGAATTTGGCTTGTTTTTCGCTTAAAGTCTCGAACCAGTTGCGTCGATAGGCTGCGATCCCGATGATGTACAGTGCGATGTATTGGGGAAAATGTGCCAACTGCCAGTTGACCAAGGGAACTTCGGCACCCACGGGCCACCAAATCCGTACGGCGAACGTGACCAATCCCACAGCAAGGGCGAACAAAGCGATGGCGACGTTGCCGGGCGGATCTTGCTCGCTCTGCGCCATCGATCCGACGAATCGACGCCAGAGAAGGTAAAAGAGAGCAAATGCCAGAAGTGCTGCAAGGAACCACATTTGGGCGACTTCATAATTCCTGAAATCGGTGAAATAAAAAGACAGGAACTCGCCAAAGCTCATATCGAAACCGCGCAATCGTGCTCCGGCAAAACTTAAAGGGGGCACGACAACCAGCATATAGAAGAGCAGGGGTATCCCCAGACGCTTCAGTCTGTCGCGGAAGAACATCCCGGCGCCCTTACGGTCGATCGAACCAGGGCTGAAATAACTCGAAAGCATGAAGAAGAAACCCATAAAAAAGGACTGGTTGATGGCTAGTAGCAGCGTGATCAAGATAAAGGAGATATCGCTCATGGAGCCATCTTCGGTATAGAAAAAACCGCCGGGACCACCATAACCAATGGCAAAGTGGTGCATGATCACCAGGACTGTCATCAAAATGCGTAAATTGTCGATATAGAGCAATCGGGGTTTTTTACCTGCTGACGAGTTCATGCTCCCTCCCTTTTTATGAATGTTCTCGGATATGCGCTAGGGGTTTATGCCCCTGATATTCTTGCTTTCATCCCGAATAGTCTCCGAACTGGATTAACTCGTCGTACGAACAGCTCGTAGGCCCCAAGGGTGAAGAGAAAAGATCCCAGTACAACCACCATAAGTTTTGCCCACAAAATGACCCTCCACTGCACGACAAAGAAAGCAATGATGATAATGACTGGTTGATGTAGAAAAAAGAAGGGGTAGCTGGCTTCACGCCCATACTGGAGCCATCGGTTGGTGATCCTCAGGTAGCGTATGCCTATGTAGAAGACAAACATCGTCCAGCACCAGCTGTTTATCCCCACGACGGTCCAGGAGAGGTAGAAGGCAAGCGTACCCGGCGCCCCCAGCCATTCAAAGAGGGGTACCCCGGCTGCTGATGAAAAGAAAAACAGCGTGGAGGCAATGCCTAGGATCAAGTGGAGCGGCCAATCGCGGCGGAGCGACTGTGAGAACCCATCATCCCGGATCAGCAGGAATCCTGAGATAAAAAAGAGCAACATAAACGCAAAATCAGCCCATTCATGCTCACCAGGAAAGTAAGGTTGGAGGAACAACCGAGCGATTGTTGGCGGGATAAAGAACAGGAGTGAGCCTCCCCGCCAACGTAGCATTCGACCCACGAATGAACCGAAGGTTGCGGCACTTTTATCTTTGATCCATAGGAAGAAGGGTAACCCGATAATTGAATAGGCAAAAAGGAAGCCTACGAACCACAGGTGGTACCCAAGGGCGCCAAAGATCGTCGAGTTGGCTCGGAGAGGATGGACGGTGGTAAAGAAGAAAGTTCGTGCCGCAGGGCTAAACAGGAAACTCAAGAAAGAGTCGGCCGGCCACCACTCCTTGTGGGTCAGTTCAAAGTAGGCTTGGATCGGAGTAAGGAAGAAGGACCCAACCAGAAAGGGGATCAGCAAGCGGGTTACACGTTCCTGGAGGTAGCGTCCTGCGGAGCGGTGACGAAGAGAGAACCAGCTTGTAGCCCCTGCCATCAGGAAGAAGAAGGGCATCCCCCAGGCACCAAAAAAACCAACGAAAAAATTCACCAGCAAGCTGGGTTCTTCGTTTTTGATATGCCAGGGATAAAGGTCATCGAAGGGGTGGACGGCGTGGAACAGAAACACGCCCAAGATTGCGATCACTTGCAACCAATCAAGGTAGTGCAGCCGAGCGCCCTTGTTGGCGTGATTCACCGCTGGATATACCTGAGCCGGGTCCGTGGTTGCCATCTCGCTCCCTTCGTTTTCACTCATAGCCTGGTGGAGGACTTAGTCATTACTCCAGCTCGGTTCTGGGTTGAATCGCCCATATCTAAACCATGGGGAACGAACAAACCCCCATTCAGTGGTTAACTAACGCTTCGAGAGTTGCCAGGGACATGCTGACATCATGGCCTTTGAAGCACGTTGGTTGGTGTTATTGGATTTGACATGGTTTGATCAGGGCGAGAACAGATCCAGGCTACGAAGTTGAATGCAAGATCTTGGGGTTGAAGTTTCGTCGAACAGAACTGCGGTGATCTTGGTGTATGCATGAGGACGTCGCCCCTGTAGCTACGCCTGATTATATTGCTCCGTCCCAGATTGGCAATGACACCGAAAACACCAAATCCCATAAGGTTGGTATGTCCAATTGAATTTATCAATGCGGGGTTTGCCTCGTGAGTGACGTCCGAATTCTTTTGCAGGTCTACGATTAGATTTCACGGGCAGTTGGGCAGAATCTCATCTGTGGACCCGGCGCAGCAACCGGGTTTTACAGATAACGAGCTCGAGAGCGAGCAGGTATTTGCTGTCCCATAGAACCCGATTGAGGTCGAGAGCGGGAAACAGGACTCCCTTCTCCTGCTTGGTTCACTTCTTGCTGTTACGCCGGCTGCCTCATTACCGATGTGGACGCCAAGGATTATCCAGGCACCGCAAGGTCATGACGCCTGAGCATAGCTTGAATAGACTGGACGGGCTATAAACTGTAGACAATAAATCTCTTTTAAAGAAGGAATAGCATCTTGCTAGTATGTGATGTGTTTCAAGCGAAGTATCGCAAAGGCGACGTGCTAGTGGTGTTGTTCAAGGAAGGGTTAGCAACAAGGGGCGAATCAATAAATATGCGAATCCTGATCGATGCGAGCGGACCCTTTTTTACAGTTGTAACGGAACAGGAAGTTGAAAATTTCGCCGCATGGGAAAAGAACCGAGCAGACATCATTTCCCAGCCCGGGTTTGGAGATTGGTTCAAGAAGATGGAACCATTGGTCGAATCTGGGTGTCGCGAGTTTTTCAATATCGCATGACACAGCCTAATGTATGGGCACAGTTCAATAAAACCCCCTTGCATCGGCTGGGGGGATAAACTTTTGCTATTTACCGAAAGACCTATAGTATTTTCTTCATGCTTTGAAGGCTCAGATAAAGCTTGTTTAAAAACATTGCGAGTATACTTCAGGCGAAGCTTCTCCGGTCATCTCTTCGTGTGTCAGGAGCCGGGGCCTGTGAATATACCCCCCTTTACTTGAAGGCATCAGGATTATGATGGTTGAGACAGGAGACCAACGATCAATGTCACGGAGCAATTTGATTGCAGCGTCTGCGCTGACAGCGGTTCTTCTCGTTGATGCGGCGATTCTATTGGGAATCGCTTCGCCTTTGTTGCACGGGGCAGGCTTTCTAAGAGCGCTACGCTTCACTCAAATTTCAGTCGTGGTGGCAGCAGCGGGTCTTGGGTGTCTATCTGTTCTGGCCGCCATCCGATTATGGCGTCTGCAGCAACCTATGTCCATCTATGAAGGTGCTAACCCCCAACTCTGGGCGGCTTTCCGCTGGAGTCTTTACTTGACTGTCATCCTCGTGGCAGCGGCCTGGAGCCTCTTGAACTATAGAATTGACGGAATATTGACTTGGCCCGACACCGAGGATTACGCCATGATCGCCAGCCAGACCTGGTACTCCCCCACTTTCTGGACTGGTGGCAACCCTCCTGGCCTGCCCCTGCTATTCAAAGTTTTTGGACTCAACTGGGACACATTTATCGGTTCTCGATACGATGATATTGCCCGTCAAATCACGCAGTTTCAGACGGGGCTATCATTTTTCGCTCTCGGTTTTCTTGCCTTTTCGCTTGTATCTGTGATCCGCCAGAGATGGCTTCGTCCTTTGGCGGTGCTTGTCGTATTTGGGCTTGGCCTTTCAGCCGAGATTGCTCAGTGGAATAAGATGCTTCTCTCGGAATCGCTCTCGACATCTTTGTTCCTCGGTTTGGTCGCCGGAGCGATGCTTTTAATATTGTGGTCGGAGGAGCGAAAGCACGCCAAAGGAATTTTTGTGTCGTTGCTAACTGTGGTAATCGCGATGGGTGTTGCCCTCTACGCATTCACGCGTGATGTCAACTCCTACTTCCTGCTCTTCCTGGGTGTGTTATGTCTTCCTCCGGTTCTTGTAGCTGCGGTATCGCGGAAAAAGTGGTGGTGGGCTTACACGGCCATTATTGGAGTTATATTGCTGGCCTCAATTGGTTCGGCCGTCTCCCGGAGATCGCGCTGGTCATATCCCTTCATCAATCTGATCTACGACAGGATCCTTCCTGACCCGGCCGCCGTCGATTTCTTTGTGCGCCACGATTTCCCCATTGAAATTATCGAAAGCATCCAACCTGAATCTCGCAATGAGCTTCATGTGGCCCTGCGGGATGACGAGAGTGAACCATATTGGGAGTGGTTTGAAGAAAACGCCCGCCTCGCGCATGTCAAGTTCTTGCTATCAAGACCGATCGAAACGCTGACAATGCCGTTGGCCGATCTCCCCGCGTTGCTAAGCCCGGATGTTTCCTGGTACCGTGTTCGGCTTCACCCCGAGCCCCAATGGCTGTCTCGTGCCAGTGCGGTCTTTTACCCCAAGCCGCCGCTCATTCTTGGGCTTTGGTCGGTTGTTGTCATTGGCTCCACCGCTGTGCTAATTCGTGCTGGGAAGGGACAGACATTCTGGGCAGTCCCACTCCTTTTGCTGGTAACACTTTATCCCCTCTATCTTGTGATCTGGCATGGCGATACAGCAGCAATGGAGAGACACGCACTCCCTATCGGGATAGGGCTTAGACTGTGCCTGTGGCTGCTCACTTTCTTTGTTCTTGACTCAGCACAAGTGGGAATGCCTTTTCGCTCCGCGCGAGTGAGGCGCAAAGCACAGCCTGATCCATACCAGCAGCCTAAAGACGATTAAGCAAATGAAATAGAACCGTCGGATACAACATCCAGGCGCCCTGTTTGAATCAGCATCGACACGAGCCTCATCTGTAGGAGAAGTCGACTCAAGCGGCTGGACAAAATTGAAATTACCAATTTGAACGTAATGTGTTTCGGTTTGTTTGGCCGCTCCCAAAATGGAGAAACGTTTATGCTGGTCGCGATAACGCATGCTGTAAGTCCAAACCTGAACCAGTGCGAGCTATCTCACATCCCGCGCCAGGAGATCAGTTTTGAGCAGGCAAGGGCACAGCATGCCCAATACGAGCAGGTATTGGCCGAGTTGGGCTGCCAGGTCATCCGATTAACGGGGGCTATAGACATGCCCGACTCGGTGTTTGTCGAGGATATTGCGGTCGTTTTAGATGAGCTCGCCATCATCACCCGACCAGGGGCAGAGACGCGCCGGGCTGAGACTAGCGTTATTGCAGAGGGGGTAAGCGGTTTTCGCGATCTTTCCAGGATTGATTCCCCTGGCACGATAGATGGTGGGGATGTGCTGAGGATTGAAAAGACCCTGTATGTTGGAAACAGTGAGAGGACCAATGAATCAGGCATCTTTCAATTGACTGGACTGGTCGAACCCTATGGGTATGAGGTCGTGCCGGTCCCTGTTGATGGTTGCCTGCACTTGAAGTCAGCTGTAACCCAATTGGGCGAGAACACGCTGCTCATCAATCAATCCTGGGTGGAGGCATCAGTCTTTGTGGGCAGGCACCTTATCGAGGTTGATCCCGAGGAAACCCATGCGGCCAATGCCTTGCTGGTTGGGAGCGAAATTATCTACCCAACCAGCTTTCCCAAGACGCTTGCTCGAATTGAGGAAGAGGGCTTCTCGGTTCACACAGTTGATATGTCGGAACTGCAGAAAGCGGAGGGGGCAGTTACCTGCTGCAGCTTGATTTTTCGACGATGACACGCTGTTCCTCTCGGATTGGGAAGTTCATGCCGGACGACAACCGAATGAGCAAGCGCTATTCTTTTAAGGTGGGTCATGAGTTGGAAGGATTAAATCCATGGGGCACCAAGCCTGACAGCGTTTGGTTAGCAGCGATTCGCCAGTGACGTTGCCTACCTGGCGACGAAAAAGAAGGACGGGTCGCCGCGTGTGCACCCGGTAGCTCCAATCATCGGCGCAGACCGAAATAATCTTCCGAGCAATGGGCTTCCCATCCCACGTGGAGATGTGGAATTAGGCGCTGAGGTTATGGAACCAGTGATCGCAAAGCTTAAGAAATATGATCGTTCAGAGGTGGGCGAGCACAACGATATCGACTTGGAAGAGTGTCGTTCGATCCTTCAGGCTGCGCTTTGAAATTGTTGGTCAAAACCAAAATATGTGAGTTTATTTAATTTGAGATCGCCTGCCGATGTACGGCAGGCGATTATTTTTTGACCTGTACTAATCCAAAACGAATTATTCGCTCACCACTGCCCGACGTCGGCTCAGCATCTCTTTGCCGTACTCTAGAAATACGGGGATCAAGGAGACGAAGATGATCCCGAAAATCACTGCGGAGAAATTATCTTTTACGACAGGTAGGTTGCCGAAGAAATAGCCGAGTGAAATGAAGATTGATGTCCAAAGAAAAGCGCCCAGCACGTTGTAAATCGCAAATTTGCGATACTGCATGCTACCAATTCCGGCAACGAAGGGGGCAAACGTTCGAACGATGGGTACAAAACGCGCAAGGACAATGGTTTTGCCGCCATGCTTTTCATAGAACGCTTCGGTTTTATCGATATATTCGCGTTTGATCAGACGAGTGTTGCTGGCCAAGATCCGTTCTCCGATGCGGCTACCAATCGTATAGTTAACGCCATCGCCGATCACGGCTGCAATAAAAAGCAAGCCCCATAAGAGAAACGGATTAAAGGCACCGAGTGAGGCTATCGCCCCAGCGGCGAAAAGCAAGGAATCGCCTGGCAGGAAAGGTGTTACCACCACGCCGGTCTCGAGAAAAATCACAGCAAACAAGATGGCGTAGGACCAGACCCCATAGTTGCTGATGATCTGATGTAGATGTTCATCCAGGTGAATGATGAAATCGATGAAAAAACTGATAATCTCCATGAACTTCCTTCCGAGGTTCGAGTCTAAGTCTCCAACAGCGCCAGGATTCAGCAACTTACCGGGGAGACACCCGGCCCATTATAACGGCACTTTCGGTGTTACGAACCAACTTTGTGAAAATTATTGCATCTCCGGGTAATCGCGCTTTTCATGCACTGGACTGGGCAAATCATTGAATACGGTTGGTTAGGCTTCGCTTTCCTCCGCTAGCATGCATTTCGCCTGATTTATCTTTTTTCAAATCCAGCAGTATGATTTTGTTATGTTGATCATGCCCTTCACGTCTCCAGAAGTAGATCTTTCGAATGCAGGAGGGAAGGGTTTAAACCTGGCATGTCTGACGCAATCTGGCTTCCCGGTGCCTCCGGGTTTTATCCTAGCAACTGATGCTTATCGAGATTTTGTAGATACCAACCAGTTACGGGGCTTAATCAAACCTGCGGTTGAAGGTTTAGCCGGTGATGATACGTCCCAACTGGAAGTTGCATCTTCCACAATCCGGGAGGCCTTCTCGTTGGGTGTCATGCCCACGGTTATCGAAACAAAGCTCAGGGCCGCGTATGAGGACTTAGGGCGCGTGCCGGTAGCCGTGCGTTCTTCAGCCACCACGGAGGATCTGCCAGATCTGTCCTTCGCAGGTCAACAGGATACGTTCCTCAATATCATCGATGAGCAGGCATTAACACAGGCTGTAGTGGCTTGCTGGAGCAGCTTATGGACTGCGCGTGCCATAGGATATCGAGTCCGCAATGGCATTGATCATGGTCCGGTGGCGCTGGCTGTCGTCGTGCAACAGATGGTGCTGAGTGACGTTTCGGGTGTTTTGTTTACAGCAAACCCGCTGACAGGTTTATTGAGTGAAACAGTGATCGATGCAACATTCGGGCTGGGCGAAGCGCTCGTCACCGGGCGGGTGGACCCCGATCATTTTGTCGTGGATGGCCTCAGCGGGAAGATCGTGGATCAATCGATCGGGCAGAAGAAGGTGGTGAGCCAAACTAGGCCTAGCGGTGGGGTTGAGTTGGTTGAAGGACAGGTGATGGTGGAGTCAAGTCTGTCTAAGAATGAGATTGAACAACTGCTCGAGCTTGGAAAGCAGGTGCAGCAAGTATATGGATACCCACAGGACCTCGAGTGGGCTTTTGCGGGTGGTGAACTTTATCTGCTTCAATCACGTGCCATCACTACTTTGTTTCCAGTACCTGAAATATCCTTGGACCCATTGATCGTCTGGTTGTCGTTCGGGGCAGTGCAGGGCATCATGGAGCCTATAACACCGCTCGGGAGAGATCTGATCAACCACCTGATCGCAGGCGCTGGCAGGATGTTCAGGCTTGAGCTTGACCCGGATACCCAGCAGGTTTTCGATATGGCAGGAGAGCGCATATGGGCTCGGATCAACGGGTTCCTGCGTCATCCTGTAGGGATCAAGCTCGTGGGTCCCATCTTCCAGTTTGTAGAACCCAGCGTGGGTCGAATCCTGGGCCAACTTATCGCTGAACCCCATCTAGGCGCAGGGAGCGGGAAATTTAAGCTTAGCACCCTTGCCAGGCTTGCTTACTTCGCGCTGCCGATTGCCTTTCGCTCTATTCGTAATTTCTTGGATCCCGAACCTGTGCGCCCCAGGTTTGAAGCTATGCTGAATGAAAAGTTTGTTAGCTTTCGCATTAATGCGGATGCGAATCAGTCAGCGCGGCTGTCTGCCCTCGCAAACCTGATTCGTTCGACCTTCCTCACCATATTCCCGGCGCTAATCCCGCACTTTGTCCCGATTCTTGGTCCGAGCATGGCTGCCCTCAACTTACTCAACCGGATGGCTGGGGAGGATCGTGCCTTGGTCTGGGAGGTGATGCGAGCCGTGCCCGGGAATGTCACTTCAGAAATGGATCTAGCCTTGTATCGAGCAGCAGTAACGATCCAAAAGGACACGGATTCGGCCAGGGTATTTAGTGCTGGTGAAAGTGAAGCTCTTGTAGAAGCCTACAAGGCGGGGATGCTGCCACCTGTTGCCCAGGCAGCGCTGCGTGGGTTCATGGAGGCGTATGGCATGCGCGGGGTGGGCGAGATCGACTTTGGCCAACCCCGCTGGCGCGAGCAACCCGAGCCAATCATCGCTACGGTGAAGCGCTACATGGAGATCGAGGCAGATGATGCCCCGGATGCCCTCTTCGCCCGGGGCGAGTCTGCGGCGAACGAGGCGATTGGGCATCTGGTGGCTTCCGTTAAAAATACACCGTTTGGCTGGTTGAAAGCGAAAGTTGTGAAGGTTGCTGCCCGACGCATCCGTCTCTTTATGGGGTTGCGCGAGAGCCCGAAGTTCTTCATCGTCCGCCTGATGGGCATGGCCCGGCAGGAGCTGCTGGACATCGGTACGTTGTATGTTGGGGACGGTATCTTGAGCGCGCCGGACGATCTGGTCTATCTTACTCTGGAAGAATTAAAAGGGCTTGCCCGGGGTGAGGAAAGCGATTGGCAGGCGGTCGTCGCCGAACGCAGAGCTGCTTATGCGTTCGAATTGCGTCGACGTCAGGTTCCGCGCGTGCTAGTCAGTGATGGTCGCACCTTCTACGAAGGTGTGGCGGCGATTGATGAATCTGGCTCCGTGATTATCGGCAGCCCGGTTTCGCCCGGGGTCGTCGAGGGGGTTGTTCGAGTTGTACTCGATGCCAGGAAGGCACACCTTGTACCAGGCGAGATCTTGGTTTGCCCGGGTACCGATCCGGCCTGGACGCCGCTCTTGATGGCTGCTGGCGGACTGATTACCGAGGTTGGGGGCTTGATGACACATGGGTCGGTCGTGGCGCGCGAGTTTGGTATTCCGGCAGTGGTGGGGATACACCAGGCAACAGAGCGCTTGGAAGATGGGCAGAGGATCCGTATCGATGGGACCAGCGGGGAGATCCTTTTATTGAACGAGTAACAAGCCTTTCTGTCCGAGTTCATCCTTGTGATGATCCAGAATGCATTACCATCAGCCTCTATGTAAAGTTGGGCTGGGGGTCATCCACGCCCTTGTAAAACCTGAGACATGGCCTACCAGCAGCCCGGGTTGTAGATCAGTGCTTTGCTGTTGTGTTGCCGACATGGGACTTGTTTGGGGTCCGATTACTTGGCGCTCAACCCAACATAAAAACAAGGAATTCGTTTGTTTTTCGACGGGGTGCAAATGAGAAATTACTGAAAAGATAATCTGCCATCCTTGGCAGAGAAGACAGAGGCACATGCTTGGCATCTGGCTGGGGTAGAGATAACGATGGGTAAGGTTGACTTAAATTGAGGTGATAATGAAGCGCGGAGCCCTGATCCTGGGTGTGGTTACCGCCCTGATGAGTGGTTGCAGTTTTCTTGGTGACTCTCATGACCCACAAGCGC
>JBFFQB010000041.1:0-24578 GCA_041573795.1 Anaerolineales bacterium | reverse complement strand
TGATGAGACTTATCCGTTTGTACATTGTTCGCCTCCAATTAAAAACCCAACCTCGGCTGAGATCGGGCATGACAACAAGTGGTTTGAGTTCTAGCTTCGATGTTGGGTGTGACACACTTTATATAATACGGCACAATTAGGGGCACTTCAATAGAATAAACAATCGCCCCCAACAACATATAACCTCTAATCACCCTCTAATCTGAAACCCCAGCAGTCAGGCTATATCCTATAAAAGAAGAAGGCCACATTCCGTGGCCTGCCTTGATTCTGAGGAGGTTAAAGAGTCGAATAGGCTATTCTAAGACCGATTATGGAGGTGTGGGGGGACACTTGATCAAGGTACTTAGGGCTTTCTCATGAGGTTGGAAAGGGTAAAGGCTTCCTTCCTTAAAAGGAGTCTGAATCAAATTGCGTGTGTGTCTGTTGTGTTGAGAGGATACAAAATTCCGATTACAAATAATTCTAGGGAGCGGATTCAACTACGGTTAATGGGGCGCAAATCCATTGCCCCCACTGTGCTCCGGATGGATTGAATATGTAAATGGCGTATTCGCCTTCTTCTAGTAAATACGTAGTGGTCTTTTGGCCAGTGGATAAATCAAAATCAACAACCCTAGTGAGTTCCTGGTCTAGATTATCTGGCTTAGAGATATAGTTACCTGGTTCCCCCTGTGCATCAAGAAAATCCTGATAGGTATATCCACCTGTGAACCGACCCAACCATAAATCTGGCGCACCTTCCCCGGAAAGGTTATTGAGTTTGAAGAGATATTCTCCAGCTGTTATTACATCCGGACCTGTATTTGAGCATGAATCTCCGTTGAATGTGATTTCAATGCCCTCTGATTTGGCTAATGCCACGGCCTCTGCGTCTATGATTGGTCCAGCGCTCAGGGAAGAAGAAGTGCACCCTGCAAGCATCAGCGCGAACGGAAGAAGGATCAGCAATTTTTTCATCTGTAACCCCTTATAAATTAAATGCCCAACCTTAGGATAAGGTCGGGCGCAGAGTGGAGGAGTATGAATTCCTTCATCGATGAAAGGTTCGTTGTAAATCACATAATACGGTAAATATTGCTTGTATACAAATGACCATTTCATCCCACGCTTGGTTGGGTATCCTCGTTTTAACATCTTGCCAGTTCCACCAAGTCGCAAAGCGAAGATTTCAATATATCAAGGTACTAATGGCATGGTGCTGCAGGTCGACGTACAATGCGGTGGTATGAAGATGATTCGGGAACGTTGGATTGCGCTAAGTCTCAGTATTGGAGCGGCACTGCTCAGTGTCCTTCCTTATGTCATCGCATGGGGGCTGGCGCCTGAGAAGAGTGCCTTTCATGGCTTTCTGATTAACCCGATCGATGGTTTTAGCTATCTTTCCAAGATGCGCCAGGGAGCAGAAGGCTATTGGACGCTATTGCTCCCTTATGCCCCGGATCCCGGACCGAGGGTATTTCTCTTTGTGTATTACCTGCTCCTGGGTCAAATCAGCCGCATAACCTCGCTGGGAATGCCCTGGATTTTTCACATCGCTAGATTTCTAGCTGCCAGCTTGTTATTTTATCTTGCCTATCTATTAAATGAGCAAATATCTCCCCATCGCCAGGTCCGTTGGTTTGGATTTGGTGTGATTGTCCTTGGTTCTGGAATGGGATGGTTAAGCCTCTTTATTGAAAATCTGCCGTCGAGTGACATCCTCGTTCCAGAGTCAATTCCCTTCCTGATAGCCTACAGCAACGCTCATTTTCCCATGGCAGCATCGGCTCTATTGGCCGCGATCCTGGCCGCGCTGGCGCAAGGTTGGTTTGTTTGGAAGCGAGTAGCTCTCGCCGGCCTTAGTGGCATGCTGCTTGGAGCCCTTCTGCCCTTCAGCTTCGTTTCCTTGTTTGTCATTCTCGTTCTTTGGTTCCTTGTAGAACTATGGAGCGCCTGGAAAAGTAAACCGAGCAAGGGAAATCTAAAAGGCAGCATGAACATGGGAATCACGCTGGTGGCTTGTTTGATCGGCGCGTTACCCTGGTTGTTATACGATTTGTGGTTGAGCATTGATCATCCGGTTATCGCAGCATGGAATGCCCAGAATCAAACCCCCTCGCCAGCGCCTCTCGCGTATCTGGTGGGTTTCGCTCCAATATTAATCCTCGGCGCATTTGGGCTTGTTCGAGGGAAGCCATGGCGAACAGGAAAGGGCCGGCTGCTGCTTGTCTGGTTGCTAAGCGGAGCGCTGCTCCTCTACGCACCGGTTGCTTTCCAACGTCGCTTAAGCCTGGGTCTTGCTTTTCCTCTGGGGATCTTGGCTGCCTGGGGATGGGGTTCAATCCCTATGCGGATTGAATTCCGCAAACCACTGACAGTCTTGATCCTTCTGGTCTTTTCACTGACGAATCTGATGATCGTCTTTGCAGGTATACAGGGTGTGGCGCGGGGACAGCCTGAGGTGGTGATCAATGCAATAGAAGCCCAGAGCTATGCATGGATCCAAGAGCATGTTGAGCCCGGCAGCCTGGTTCTAGCTGGTGAGATGACAGGCAATCGCCTGCCCGCCTATGCCAATATTCGAGTTCTCTACGGCCATCCATTTGAAACGCCAAATGCGCAATCCCAAGTTGAACTGGTAACTCACCTTTATCAAGATGCGGATGTCTCAGTGCACGAATTGAGGGAACTGGGGGTCACCTGGGTGTACTACGGTATGGAGGAGCAGGAGCTGGGCCAACCGGCTTGGCTCGAGGCGCTTGAGCTCAGCTGGGGGATGGGCGAGATCGCCATTTATAAGGTCCCACCAGCATGAGCGGAAAAGCATCTTTCAGCCGCCGCAAGGAGTGGATGCTGACCATCGGTGGGATCATCGTGCTCTTCCTGCCGATATTACTTCAATGGAATCGGGTCGCTTTCTATAGGGGAGCGAAGTACAGTGATCTTCTCATTGCCCACCTCCCCAATGCCAAATTCATACAATATTCGCTTGGCCAATGGGGGCAAATCCCTCTCTGGAATCCAACAATCTTTTCGGGCGCTCCATTTGCGGCGGACCCCCTATCAGGAATGGCATACCTTCCCAATTGGCTGGGTGTTGCTTTTCCCTTCCCACTCACATTCAATTTGCTGCTGCTCATTCATCTTTGCTGGGCGGCGCTGGGTTGTTATTTCCTGGCTCGTCAATTTAGTCTGTCTCAAAGCGCAGGCATCGTTTTCGGTCTGGCTTTCGCCGGTGCGCCAAAGTTCTTTTCACACTTGGGTTTAGGACACGTTAGTTTGATCTTTTCCGTGACTTGGACGCCCTGGCTATTGATTTATGTGGGACGTGCGATTGAGCGAATACGACAGGATCGTATCAGGACAGCGTTGATTGGGGGCGGGATTTTGGGGATGATTTTCCTGGCTGATCCTCGCTGGGCGATCCCAGGCCTGCTCCTCGCCGGCGCTTACGCTCTCCACACTTGGTTGCAGCTTTCTAAAGACCGTCGTGGCAATCGTATCCAGATCATCAAGGTGATGCTGGCTTTTTCGGGCACCTCGATTGGAATTGCCATGGTATTGGCGTGGCCCTTATGGGAGTACTTACAGCGATCGACCCGTCTCCAACTAACGCAGGAAATGGGGAACATATTGGCGTTAGAGTGGAGTCACATTTTAGGGTTGTTCCATCCGATCCGAGCGCAGGCAGAGCAGGTGCTCTATTTGGGCGTGATCGTCATGCTGCTCGCATTGCTGGGTTTCATGAGCCGTCGGCGAGGAACTGGATTCTGGGGAGTGATTTTCGTTGGGTCCCTGCTGCTCAGCTTTGGGGAGGAGACGCCGCTCTATCCTCTCCTGATACGCTTGCTTCCAGGCGCGAACTTCTTGCGGGTACCAGCCCGTATGTTATTCATGACGGCGTTGGCTGCGGGAGCATTGGCTGGATATGGCCTTGAATGGCTCCTTCAACCATCCGGGAATCCTGCTCAAGCCAGACGGATGCGGTTGAGCTACCTGGTATTTCTCACGGCTGTCATCCTTGTTAACCTCGGCTTAGGTTACCTCGGGATAGGGAGAGTGGTCGATCAAATTCTGGTTTCGCTGCTCGCGCTGGCCGCGCTTGTTCTCCTGGAATACTGCCTGCGAAAGCGTATCCAAGCAAGCACACTGGGACGCTTATGGATGATCTTGATCGTGACCGAGTTGGCCTGGATCAACTGGTCGCTGATCAGGATGGAACCGTATCCTGCGCGTGAAAGAGCGCGGGAAATCCTAAACGACAACTTGCGAGGCGGTTATGGTGAGGCCAGGATTTTTTCCCCATCGTACGCGCTCTCGCTCAACGCAGCTGTAGACGGTAAATATGAGTTAGCTGATGGCATCAATCCCCTGCAACTCTCAAGCTATTATGACTATCTGCAACGGGCGACGGGTTTTTCATCGCAAGGATACACCGTCACCTTGCCCCCTTTTGTGAACGGAGACCCCAAGCAACCATGGCCTCTGGAAATTGACCAGGAACGCATTGGTACATTGAATATTTCCCACATCGTCTCGGACTTTCCACTTGAAGCGGATTCAGCCGTCTTTGTGGATCAAATCAATGGTATTTACCTTTACGAGATCAAAGATCACCATCCGCGCGCATGGATGGAAACAGATGACGATAGCTGGCTACCTGCCGAAATAGAAGAATGGACTCCAAATCAGATCCGGGTTCGGGCGCCTGGTCCCGGACTTCTGGTGCTCAGCGAGCTTTCCTATCCGGGATGGCAAGTGAGCGTCGATGGGCGCCAGGCGAATATGCTGACTCATGATGGACTTTTCCGGGCGGTCGAAATATCGCAAGGAGAGCATCAAGTCAAATTTACCTTCTATCCTCGGAGTGTATACGGGGGGAGCATAATCTTTGCCCTCTCTCTCATGATTGCATTCGTCCTGGGATGGAAACGATGAGCCCTGCCGAACGTAAGTGGAGCATGGTATTTGGGTTTGGTCTTGCAACGCTATGCACGCTACCTTACTTGCTGGGTTTCTTCAATGAAAGTACAGATTGGTTCTTCAGTGGTTTCATCTTTGGTGTTGAAGATGGTAATTCGTATATCGCCAAAATGCTGGCTGGATCTAACGGAGACTGGCTCTTTCGCACACCTTATACGCTCCTGGAACAACGCGGCGAGCTCATCTTCCTGCCGTATCTACTCTTAGGTAAACTTGCACAGCCACCAGAACAGCACACGCAGCTCGTCGCTCTTTTCCATCTTTTCAGGTTCCTCGCTACTCCGCTTTGCGTGTATGCCATATACCGCTTCTCCACTCTGTTCCTCACACAGGTGGTCTGGCGTCGCTGGGCGACAATTATGGCGACGCTTGGCGGAGGGTTAGGATGGATTGTTCCCCTGTTTGGCCGAGCGGCCGTGCTGGGAGATCTGCCGCTTGATTTCATCTCACCAGAAACCTTCGGGTTTCTAGCGTTCCTTGGCTTACCACATCTCGTATTGGCCCGCGGCTTGATGATCTTAGCCATACATGCCTACTTGGAAAATGGCAAAGGCAATGCAAAATCATGGGAAAGTGGGATTCTGATTCTGCTCCTAACCCTGGTCCAATCGCTCACGACTCTCAGCGTTTACGCCGTCGTATTAATCCACCAAGTTACTGTTGTGCTCGCATCCTTACGTACAAATCAAAAAAGATTGCTCGAAACCTGGCTGCCAGCTGCCGTCCGAACAATCCTGCCTTCCTTGCCGCTTATCCTTTACTATATGTATCAATTCACAACGGATACCTTCCTTCAAACTTGGACTGCGCAAAACCGGATCCTCTCACCGCATCCGCTCCACTACCTTATTGCCTATGGCGTTGTACTGATCCCGGTTCTTGCCGCAATCGGGAAAAAACCATGGCAGGAAAATCCCATCTGGTTGCTTCCGGTGGGATGGGTAATCGCCTTACCCCTTCTGGCCTATTTTCCCCATAACCTGCAACGGAGACTGGTAGATGGGGTCTGGGTGGCTTTGATCGTCCTGGCTGCCTTCTTCTTGGCGCAGTGGAACATGGAGAGAAGGAGACCGAGGTATGTCTGGCTGATGATTACCCTGCTTTCCTTGATCAGTCCCATCATGATTTTTGTGGGCAGTCTCCAGGTTGTACAACGGCCTGCCGCTCCGGTTTTTGTTCCTGGTGACCAAGTTCGAGCGTTTCGCTGGCTTGAAACGCATGCTCAAAGAGGGAGTGTCGTGCTCGCTGCGTATGCAACCAGCAACACGCTGCCGGCATGGACGCCAGTGAGGGTCCCGATTGGTCATGGGCCGGAAAGTGTAGATCTTGTTAAGCTTGAGCCTGAAGTCCGCGCAGTTTTTCAAAATACGCTTTCATCGATTGATCGATGGCGTTGGCTTATGGAAACCGGTGTAGACTATCTGATTTTCACAGAGGCTGAGCGCGCACTTGGAGCCTGGTCGCCCGATCAAGAAGGGTATCTCGCTGAGGTCTATGGCAATGCGAGTGTCATGATTTATGAGGTTCAGGATGCGACGGATTGATGCCTCAAAAGTGAAATGGGTGTTGGTGATCATCGGGCCGTTACTTCTTTTCGGGCCGATGTTAATTGCCAGAGAAGTGCTGTACTGGGGGACGCCCATGCTGCAGTTTGTTCCTTGGCACCGCCTGGCAATCGAGACCCTGAGGCTTGGAGAGATGCCGCTCTGGAACCCATTATTGGGGATGGGGGCTCCGCTTCTGGCGAATCTCCAATCTGCCTTGCTTTACCCTCCCAATATCCTGCTGCTTATCTTTGGCCCCGAACACGGGCATGGATACCTGGTTGTGCTGCATCTGGTCTTTGCAGGGATAGGGATGGTGCTCTTATCCCGGAGACTGGGGATAGGAGTCTTTGGCCAGCTGGTTGCGGGCTTGGTCTATAGTCTGAGTGGCTACATGGTGGCACGGGCATGGTTCATCAGCATCAACCATACAGCTGCCTGGTTGCCGTGGATCCTCTTCTCAATGGAAGGATTGCTGGAGGCGGCCGAAAAGCGAGCGAGTATAAAGCAATCGTTCGCGCCTATCCTTGGCCTGGCTTTTACGCTTGCAATGCAGTGGTTATCCGGCCATGCGCAAACCGCTTGGTACAGCTTGCTTCTCCTGGCAGGATGGACGCTCTGGCGACCACGCACGAGTTTTAATCGCGCAACGCTCTTATGGTTGGTTTCGCGCTTGCTGATTGCCGGCAGCCTTGCATTTGCTCTGGCGGCAGCTCAACTCCTACCTACGGCCGAGTACCTATCGCTCTCCCAAAGAGCGGGAACCCTTGACCGCGAGTTTGCCCTGACGTATTCCTTCTGGCCATGGAGGCTTTTGGGCTTCTTCTTTCCGGACCTTTTTGGGAGTCCGGTGTCGGGGGATTACTGGGGGTATGGGAATTTCTGGGAAGACGCCATCTACATTGGAATCTTCCCGATCCTCCTTGGGCTTGGTGCGATAGGACGCAGTTTGCGCAGCGCAGCGGGCGACTATGCGCTGGAAAAGTTTCTCTTCGTACTAGCACTCATCACGCTACTGTTAGCGCTAGGAAAGAATACACCAGTATTCCCCTTTCTTTTTGACTACGTCCCTACGTTTAACCTCTTTCAAGCGCCAAGTCGCTGGAATATCCTCTTGATCTTCAGCCTGGCCCTTTTGGCGGCAAGTGGGGCAGAGCGCTGGTCAACGCCGCAGGCTCGGGGGCTATACTGGACGCGTTTGCTCACTGCTGGGGCAGGGATTATTGCAGTTGCCAGCTTTCTCGCGCTGCAGTTGATACCAGAAATCGAACCCTCGTTTATCCGTTCCTTTGCACGCAGCGGAGTCCTCCTAACCTTCACTGGATTGCTCACGCTCTTCCTTCCGAAGGATAAGCTAGGCCTCAAGACGAGCGTGGTTGGTGGCTTTATCCTGTTGGATTTACTTCTTGCGGGTCAAGGGCTGAACCCCTCGATAGCCGTGCAAGTATTTGAGGGAAATGTGCTGGAGCAAATAGGCATTTCTTCGAATCAACGGATCTATATGCCCCCGTCGCTTGAAGAGCAATTGAAATTCAAGCAAACCCATCGATTTGATAGCTTCAAAACAGGTCTTGACTGGATAAAGATCCGGGAAGTCGCCTTACCCAACACCAGCATGATCGATGGGGTGGCTAGCATAAACAACTTTGATCCAATGGTTCCAGATCGGTTTAATCAATTTCTATCGAAATTAGAAACAATCCCTCAGTCACAGCAGGATGAATTACTGGCATGGGCAGGTGTTTCTTATCGAATTAACCCTGGCCCCGAGAACTTGCTCGCGGTGGTCTTCGAGCCACTTCCACAACAAGGGCGCGTCCATCTCGTGGGTGAAACGGTGGCAGCCCACTCAGAAGAGCATGCACTGGAGCTGCTTGTTTCTGGTGCGATTGATCTTGGAACTCAGGTCATTCTCGAATCACAGCCCGCAGAGCGGAACGCAGGGTCCGGGGTAGGTCACATTCTGGCATTGGATGATTCCAGGCCAACCTCGCTTTCGATCAGCTTAGATATGCAGGGGCAAGGATGGCTGGTAGTTGCCGATACATGGTATCCCGGATGGAAAGCCTATTTGGATGGATCGGTGGTGGAAATCCATAGAGCGAATTATCTTTTTCGTGCCGTATCTGTCCCGATAGGGGAGCACTTGATCGAGTTCAACTATGAACCCCTGAGTTTCAGAGTCGGTAGTTTCATCAGTGTGATGGGATTATTCGTTTCGATCCTCTCTGGTTGGTTATGTTCCCGAAGCGATTAGCTTGGCTGTGGCCATGCCTAATAACCCTCCTCGTATCAGGGTCCTACATAGGTATTCGGTTGGTTGCGAGTCAGATGGACCCCCTCGCCCTCGCTGAGATTGGATCGCGGTATGCCAACCTTGATCCCGCCGGTGAGCCTGGGTATGACGGTCAGTTCAGCTTTTATATCGCTCGCGATCTCAATCCGAGTGAAGTGGAACCCTTCCTGGATGTACCGGCGTACCGCTATCAGCGTATCCTGTACCCGTGGCTGGCTCGAATCTTCTCCTTTGGCAACACAACCGTCCTCCCCTGGACCTTACTGGGCTTAAACTGGATCGTTCATGGCCTAGCCACCCTGGGCGTCAGTTGGGTCCTGCACAAGCAAGGGATCCGTCCAGGATACGCTCTAATTTATGGCTTGTGGGTAGGGCTCATTTCGTCGACTGGATTGGACTTACACGAGCCTCTTGCCTATGCACTGATCGTAGGCGCATGGGTGATGCAGGCGCTGCGCAAAGATTACCTATTCGCCCTTATGCTTGTCATTGCGCTCTTTGCAAAAGAGACGACGATCCTCTTCTGGGCAGCGGCGCTATTTCCGCTTTGGAAGGATCGCTCCCGCAACAAGGCCTTTCTGCTCCTGGTAGGCGGGGGTTTATGCTTTGTACTCTGGCAATTCTGGTTGTGGCAGGCCTTTGGTTCGATTGGGGTGGGAAGCGGGGGGGATATGGCTTCTGCTTTTGAACTCATCCCATTGATGGGTTTGGTTAGGATTGGTTTTGTTGATTGGCGTGTGTTCATGCTCTTTCTCTTGATCTTTGGTCCCACAATCGTGCTGCCCAGTCTCTGGGGGCTGGGGATCAGCATCCGAGGAAGGTTGCGTACGGTTGGTGAATGGTCTCGGGCATCCTTGATGCTGCATGCGCTGCTTATCCTGTTCCTGCCATTTTCAACCTTCAGGGAGCCTTTGGGGCTTGTGCGCATTGCTACCGGGTTGGTGCTATCGATCCTGATCGTCGCCAGTGAACAGCGGCACACCCGCGTTTTAAACTACAGCATGTTCTGGATCGCCATGCTGGCCATCTTGATCCCCCAGGGTTGAACGAATTTGCCTGCAGATCTTTATGCGAGGGAAGCTCTCACGGTACAATCAAGTACAGCTTGCGTTCCACCGTTCATCAGGTGGTTGCTGTTTCGTTGAGGAGTGAATATGTCACATGTCCAAAGCATCACAGACCAATTAGTCGAAAATGTTGAGAAAGTTATCGTTGGGAAAACTGAGGCAGTCCGGCTAACTGTAATTGGATTGCTCTGTCAGGGTCATCTTTTAATCGAGGATGTGCCTGGAACTGGCAAGACGATGCTGGCTAAAAGCCTGGCACGCTCCGTTGGCTGCTCCTTTAATCGCATCCAATTCACTCCGGATATGCTTCCCAGTGATGTTACCGGTGTTTCGATCTTCAATCAAAAATCAAACGAATTTGAGTTCCGTCCCGGGCCCATCATGGCTCAAGTAGTGCTCACGGATGAGGTCAACCGGGCGACACCCAAGACGCAAGCCGCATTGCTTGAAGCCATGGAAGAACGCCAGGTGACCGTCGATGGAAAAACCTATCCATTGCCTGAACCGTTTCTCGTCATGGCAACGCAAAACCCGATTGAATATGAAGGCACATTTCCACTCCCCGAGGCCCAGATGGACCGCTTTTTACTGCGAATTCACCTTGGCTATCCGGCCAAGGCGTTTGAAGTAAAAATGCTCAGCAATCAGCAATTACAACATCCCATCGAGGGGTTATCGCAAGTGGTAGACGTGGAAGAGCTACTCGAGGCCCAACAACTCGTTCGTCAGATTCGTATTACCGATGAAATTAAACGCTACATTGTGGATCTTGTCGATACAACCCGCACTCATGAAGAGCTTTACCTTGGTGCCAGCCCGCGCGGCAGCCTGGCACTCTTCCGTACTGCCCAAGCACGCGCTGCCGTCGAAGGTCGAGATTACGTGCTCCCGGATGATGTAAAAGCCATGGCTGTCCCCGCCTTAGCCCACCGCTTGATTATCGGATCGGCAGCAAGGATTCGGGAGGTTGATGCACGCGATATCGTCGAAGAACTTTTGGATCGGCTTCCCGTACCAGGAGGCGAAAGCGCCTTATGACGGGTCGTGCCCGAATTGTCCTACTTCTCCTTGCTTTCAGCTTGTTGAGTGCCCTGATCACGGGTCACGAGATATTCTTCAACCTTACCTATATGTGGGGAGGATTGGTCGTTACTGCCTTCCTCTGGTCGCGCACCGCCATTCGTGGATTAAGCATTGAGCGCATTCCCTGGACGAACCGAGCGCAGGTTGGGGAGTATTTCATTGAACGCTTCCGCCTTATCAATAGCAGTCGCCTGCCTAAATTATGGATCGAAACACGTGACTTATCCGACCTCCCCGGTTTTCGTGTCACAACGTTCACGGTCTGGCTGGGTTTTCGGGGACCCACGCAAGCGGGAGCGCACAGTTCCATAACGGTCACGACGGATTTATCTCCGCGTCAATCACGAGACTGGACCATCCGGACACTCTGTTCTCAGCGAGGCCGATACCAGCTTGGGCCAATGCTGGTTAGCACCAGTGATCCCTTTGGCCTATTTCCTGTTCAAATCAACATTGCTTCGAAACAGTACATCGTGGTACTCCCGCTTACCGCTCCTATTCGCTCCTTCCCCTTGCCCAGTGGTAGGCTGCCTGGGGGCGAGGCACTGCGCCAGCGAACTCACCAAATCACGCCCAATGCCTCTACTGTTCGTGACTATGTCCCTGGCGATAGCTTGAGCCGGATTCATTGGAAGTCTACAGCTCGCCGCCGAAGATTAATGGTCAAGGAATTCGAATTGGATCCACTCGCTGAAATTTGGATCATCCTGGATGCAGATCCCCGGGTCCAATTTGAGCGGCCACCGGAGGAGGATGAGCAAGTTGTTGAAATAGGTCAGCCTTATAAACTCCCACCCTCAACTTTTGAATATAGCGTCGCGGCAGCGGCATCCCTGGCCAGGCATTTCCTGGCTTTAGATCGAACGACGGGATTGATCAGCTACGGGGGAGTGCGCCAGGTCAGTCAACCCGAAACAGGGGATGCCCAACAATTCCGATTGTTGGAGTCTTTAGCGGTGATTGACGATCAGGGGAAGTTTTCACTTGAGGAAGTCTTGAAGATCGAAAGCCCGCGCATCCCCCAAGGAGCCACCGTCATCCTGATTACCACGTCAGGTAGTGATAAGCTGATAACAGGTGTGCGCCAACTGATGCATGCTGGGCGTCAACCGATTCTGGTCATGATCGACCCGGCCAGCTTCGGAGCAGAGCTAAGTATCGCCAGCGCGGCTGAATCCGCTCGCAGAATTGGAATCCCGGTACGGATGATCCAGTATGGTGACTCCATCGGTGACGCGCTAGGCGCACCTCGCCGCCCTGGCCGGTATACCCGAGCCGCATGAAGTAAAATTCCCTACAAGGCATACATTGATGACTCGAAGAAATTACCTCCTCGCAGCTGTTTTCTTTGCTGGGATGACTACCTTGGCTCTTGAACTCTCTGCTTCCCGACTTATGGGGAATATCTTTGGCACGAGCAATATCGTATGGGCCAATATCATCGGTTTGATCCTGATCTATCTTAGTGCCGGCTACTATCTGGGTGGACGCTGGGCTGACCGCTGGCCAACGTTCACTGCGTTCTATCGCCTGATTCTCTGGGCTGCTTTCAGCGCTGGAGTTGTGCCTTTGATTGCCCAACCGGTATTGTTGCGTGCAGCCCAGGCAGTTGAACGGCTCAACGCGGCTGTAATGGCAGGTTCTTTCATCTCAACCCTGGTGTTGTTCAGCGTGCCGGTAACATTACTGGGAGGGGTATCACCCTTCGCCATCCGTCTAGCGATAGAGGGGAAAGAACAGGCCGGTCGGGTTTCGGGTCGAATTTACGCACTCTCAACCCTTGGATCCATTTTGGGGACGTTTACACCTGTGCTGATATTGATCCCGACGATCGGCACTGCGCGTACCTTCATGGCCTATAGCTTCATGCTCATGCTTGTTGGCTTAATTGGATTAGCCCTACATGACCGCTATCTTGCCTTGAAGTATGTATGGATGCCCATTGTTCTGGCGGCGCTGTCATTATGGATATTCCAATCACAAATCAAACGAGGCGTTGGACAAATCTACGAGACCGAGTCGGCCTACAATTATATTCAAGTGGTTGAACGCGAGGGTGTTAGGCAGTTGCTGTTAAACGAGGGGCAGGGGATTCACTCCGTTTATGCGGAAGAGATGACCGCCACCTATGGCACCTGGGATTTCTTTCTGGCGGCTCCCTTCTTCAACCCTCCGGGTGAGGCTACGAAGGTAGATCGTGTGGGATTGGTCGGATTGGCAGCCGGAACCATCTCAAAGCAGTACACACAGGTTTTTGGGGCCATTCCGATTGATGGTTGGGAAATTGATCCCCAAATCCTTGATGTGGGCCGAACCTACTTTGCTATGAACGAGCCGAACCTGAACGCCATCGCAGCCGATGGTCGTTGGGGGCTTAACCACAGTCCCCATCAATACGCTGTCATCGGCGTTGACGCCTACCGTTTGCCCTATATCCCCTGGCACCTGACAACGCGCGAGTTCTTTTCTGAAGCGAAGGAGCATCTGAGTGAAGATGGTGTCATTGCCATCAACGTTGGACGAACCATCGATGACCGCCGGATCATTGAAGCGATGGTGGGTACGCTGCAGAGTGTTTTTTCATCTGTGCATGTCGTTGATGTTCCCTATACCTTCAACACCATGGTCTATGCAACTGTTAGGGATACGACACCTGAAAACCTCCTGGCAAACCAAAGTGTTTTAATGTAGGATCAGGCGAATCCGCTGCTCCTCGATGTCATCCAACGCACGATCGAGAACCTGCGGCCCACTCCCGATTCCGAAATTGTGTTCACCGACGATTGGGCACCGATTGAACGCCTAACAAACTCCATCGCCATACGCTTTATCATGTTTGGCGATCTAGCATCTCTTCAATAAAGGGTCATCATGCCATGAGTGAAACGCCCAACTTTCTTGAGAGGTTCTTTTCCGCTGCGATTCGGTTTTTATTGCCAATCCTGCTGATCCTGTCCAGTGTGTGGGTCATTCTGCAGGGAGCAGCGCTATGGGTTCCAATCGAATATCGCCTGCCTGGTTTTCCTGCTGATCCCTATGGGTTCACCTTGGACGATCGACTTTATTGGTCAAGCATCGATATCGAGTACCTTCTCAATGATGAGGAAATTGGCTACTTCGATACTTATCGCTTGGATAGTGGTGAGCCAATGCACAATGCCCGTGAGCTCTCCCATATGGAAGATGTGAAAGAATTGATCTTAATTACCTGGCGTATCTTAGGGTGGGGTTGGATTGGCCTGATCGTCGTGAGCATCGCGCTCGGATTACGCCTGGGATGGGCTCGAGTCTTCGAACAATTAGACGCCGCTGCAAGGGGAACCATCTGGCTCATGGTTTTCTTGGTGCTTGGCTTGATCCTTGCTTTCGGTGTTCTCTTCGTTGGTTTTCACCGCATTTTCTTTGAAGGGGACACGTGGCTCTTCTCGTATTCGGATACCTTCATCCGACTCTACCCAGAACGTTTCTGGCGTGACACCTTCGCCCTGGTTGCTATCACAACCTTACTGCTTTCATGGATCGCTCGTTGGCTATCCAAAAATCTCAAACGCCTTCTACAATAAGCCGGGGAGCAAAAAGAGCGGAATTAACACCGCTCTTATCACATGCAAGCTTGAATAGCCTATCTCGAAAACTTATGCGCCGTACTTTCGAAGCCTTCCGCCGTGGGCAAGCATGAGGGTTAATAGCTCTCTCGCATGGAAAGTGCCAAGCCCTCCGAGTTGGCAGGCGCGTTCCCCAAAGCGCTCCTGAGAATCGATCCGAACAGTCGCCGGAGCCCACAACAGCAAAGGTACCGGATGCCAACTATGAACCTTTAATCTTGCTGGGGTGGAGTGATCACCCGTTATGGCGAGCACATCTGGTTTGAGATCCAGCAGTTGGGGTAGGGCGGTATCAACCGTGTGAATCACCTCGGCTTTCTTTTGGAAGTCTCCATCTTCACCACGGCTATCAGTTTTCTTGATGTGCACGAAGAAGAAATCAAATTTATCCCAGTTTTTCTCGACGACCTCGAACTCCTGCTCCGGGCTTTCGCCGGCGACGTCAAGGATGTCCATGCCGACCAGTTTCGATACTCCCCGATACATTGGGTACACGGCGACACAGGCTGCTTTGAGTCCATAGCTATCATTGAAGGAAGGGAGTCCGGGGTCGCTAGAGAATCCCCTTAAAGTCAAACCATTCGCTTTAGGCTGATCCTGTATCGCCTCCTGGGCCGCAGCGATCCACTGGTTGAAGTAGCTGGCAGTTCTTTCAGCCTCCGGCTTTTCAGCTTGAGCTTTCAGCGGAGCTTTGCCCGTGCTTTGGGGGTCGGTATCGGCAATCGTGGCATCAAGATTCTCACCACGCATAATCACCGCAAAGCGGTACTCGCGCACGTGACGCACCTCAACCGACACATCGGGGATCTGGACCTCACTCAAGATATCGACGATTGGCAATGCTTCTTCGCTTGGGATGCGGCCGGCACGGCGATCGCTGATCAGGCCTTGATCGTCAAGCGTGCAGAAATTACCTCGTGCGGAAACAGCCCCTGCCTCAACCGTCATCCCGATACCCGTAGCTTCTAAAACACCGCGGCCTGCATCGAAGATCAAGGGGTCATATCCAAAGAGCGCCAGGTGTGCAGGTCCTGATCCCGGGGTAATCCCGTAATCAACCGGGATGATCTGTCCCAATGTGCCTTCAGCAGCAAGGCGATCCATCACGGGTGTATCTGCTGCTTCCAATTCGGATGGTCCTCCAGGCTCAATTTCTGCACCCCCGAGACCATCCAATACGAGCAGTACAAGCTTGCTGGAATTCTTTACATGCAGTTGCCTTACGAGCTCGAGCTTTGACATCGAATCCATCACCTCGTCCACTCATCACAAAGCCCCGCCTTTACTGGGGCAGGGCTAAGGGTTGTCGTCATGTTCCTTCTATTCGATGCGAACCTGAAGATCAGTCGTTTCAAACAAATGCATGTTGTCCATGTTGAAAACAACTTGCCCCTGCTGACCTACATTTAGGCTCGTACGGGGATCGATGCGCCCTACGAAAGAGTTTTCCCCGCTGAGCAGGTAGGCAAAGATCTCATTGCCCATCAGCTCGGTCACATCGACCTTGATCTCAACCGGGGCGGCGTCGATGCTCGGGGGTGCGAACTTCGGGTCGTGGACATCATCGGGCCTAATGCCAAAGATCACCGCTTTTCCGACGTGAGAATCATAAACAGCCGTCCTGGTCTTCGGAACGGGAACCACGAAGCTTCCGGCATTAACCATCAAGCGACCATCACTCTTTTCAACTTTTGCTTCGAAAAAATTCATCGCTGGAGAGCCAATGAACCCTGCCACAAATACATTTGACGGGAAATCATATAGTCTCTGGGGAGTATCAACTTGGTGTAGGATGCCATCCTTCATCACTGCGATGCGAGAAGCCATCGTCATCGCCTCGACCTGGTCATGCGTGACATACATAAATGTCGTTTGCAAGCGCTGGTGAAGCTTGGTGATCTCCGCCCGCGTCTGCACTCGCAGCTTTGCATCCAGGTTGGAAAGCGGCTCATCGAAAAGGAAAACCTTTGGTTCTCGGACGATCGCCCTTCCGACGGCCACACGCTGACGTTGACCACCCGAAAGTTGGCGTGGCTTGCGATCGAGCAGATGCTCTATCCCCAGGATCTCAGCGGCTTCCTGCACGCGCCGTTTGATCTCATCTTTTGAGGTCTTGCGTAGTTTTAAGCCGAAGGCCATGTTGTCGAATACAGACATATGCGGATAGAGTGCATAGGATTGGAAAACCATGGCGATATCGCGATCCTTGGGGGCGACATCATTGACAACCCGCTCTTCAATCGAAATTGTCCCTTCCGTGATCTCCTCCAAACCTGCCAGAAGACGCAGGGCGGTGGTTTTGCCACACCCAGACGGCCCGACAAGCACCAAAAACTCCTTATCGGTGATCTCTAAATTCATATCATTTACAGCTGTCACTTCTCCGAATCGCTTGTAAACGCTATCGTAGGTAACGCTGGCCATGGGACCGTCCTCCTTTGGGTTGGGTATCGTAATCACATTATACGAGGTTGGAGGGTTAGTTCAAACCCCCGGGGCGGGCACCGCGTTGACGGGCCTATGCTCCTCTGGTATAGTCGAAACCGTGCAAAATAGCGCAAATGGACAGCAATCCAACGGCCACCCCCAACCCCACTGGCGCCGGTTAACGCGCTGGTTGGAACCAGGCTTGGGGGTGAAACGCTGGATAGTGGTATTAACCATCGGAACCACACTGATTGGATTAGGAATCGCAGTTGTCCTATTGGAGATTTATCGCGCCTACCCAAATTCGGACTTCCTGGCGATCCTGAGCTTGCGGACCCTGCCGCGAGCGCTGCGAGCGCTGTTGTTGGCTATGTCGGGGGTCGTCGTTGTTATCTGGTCGATCCTCGGGCTAAATCGTGCGCTCCTGGCTCCCTACATGCGTCCGGGACATTCGATCGTAGACGCGGTATCGGAGCACCGGCGCCTAGGACGAGGACCCAAGATTGTCGCAATCGGGGGTGGTACAGGACTTTCAACACTGCTTCGTGGCATGAAGCTGCGCAGTAGCAACATTACGGCAATCGTATCGGTTGCCGATGATGGCGGCTCATCCGGAAGACTGCGACGATCCCTCGGTTTACCGCCCCCAGGTGATATCCGCGCCTGCATCGCCGCTTTATCACAGGACGAAGCGTTACTCTCTCAACTGTTCCGTTACCGATTCGGCGAAGACGAGGAATTGAGCGGTCATTCATTTGGTAACTTGTTTATCGCTGCGCTCTCGAGCGTAACCGGTAGTTTTGAGCAAGGAGTGATCGAGGCAGGCCGGCTCTTAGGTATACGCGGACAGGTAATTCCAGCAACAGATAGTAAGGTTGAACTGTTTGCGGATAAGGTTTTAGCGACAACGAGTGAAGCCGTTCGCATCGAAGGGGAAAGCCGCATTCCGGACGTCCCCGGAAGGATCAAACGAGTTCAGCTTGAACCCAATGATCCACCAGCTTATCCTCTGGCGATCCAGGCGGTCCTGGATGCCGATATGATCGTCATCGGCCCTGGGAGCCTGTACACCAGTATCATTCCTAATCTACTCGTTCCCGATATTGTCAAAGCGATTACGGCCAGTCGAGCTTACAAGGTCTTTGTTTGTAATGTCGCCACACAACGTGGTGAAACAGATCATCTGGATTGCTGTCAACATACCGAAGCAATCGTCCAGCATGTTGGCTCCCCGCTGGTAGATTTGGTCGTGGCGAACGATCGCATTCCAGAGAAGCTCCCTGAGGGCATCCAGGCAGTTGACCCATCCGAGGGAACAGATTTAGCCTGCCCATTATATACAGCCGATCTCGTGGACCTTGCCCAGCCGACACGGCACGATCCGGATAAGCTGGCTGACGTTCTCATTGCCTTGCTGGAAGAGCATACAGGTCCACTGGAATGGGTGACTAACGGCGAATTCTCTAGCTCGCAAGAACGAGCATAATAATCACACTGAGGAGCAAAGTAATGGCAACAAAAATCGGCATAAATGGTTTCGGTCGCATTGGCCGACAAGTTTTAAAGATCATGAAGGAGAAATATCCCAAGGAATTTGACGTTGTCGCCTTCAACGATCTCGGTGATTTGAATACGATGGCACACCTGTTTATGTTCGACTCGAACTATGGCGGTTTCGATGGTTCATTAGAAGTTAAGCAGGATGGCCTGGTGATCGATGGTGACTTTGTAAAGGCGCTTTCCATTCCCGATCCTTCGTCCCTGCCCTGGAAGGACCTGGGTGTTGACATCGTGATCGAGGGGACGGGTATTTTCCGGAAGCGTGAAGATGCTGCCAAGCATCTCGAGGCGGGTGCAAAGAAGGTCATTATCACTGCACCTGCGAAGGATCCAGATTTGACGGTTGTATTAGGTGTCAATGAAGGTATGTATGAAGCCGACAAGCACCACGTGGTTTCCAACGCTTCATGCACCACCAATTGTCTTGCCCCAGCAGCGAAGATCGTGCAGGATACTTTTGGGATCGAGCGTGGATTAATGACAACGATTCATGCTTACACCAATGGGCAGCGGATCCTTGACATGCCGCACAAGGATTTGCGGCGAGCCCGGGCTGCTGCATTGAACATCGTCCCAACCACTACCGGGGCCGCCAAGGCAATCGCGCTAGTCATTCCCGAGCTGGAAGGCAAGTTTGATGGCTTTGCTATGCGGGTTCCCACACCAACTGTGTCTGTCGTTGACCTGACCGTCACCCTTGAGAAGGAGGCTACGACGGAAGCTTTACATGATGCTTTCCGCAAAGCCGCAAACGGTGATTTGAAGGGTATCCTGGGATTCGAAGAGCGTCCGCTTGTAAGCATGGATTTCAAAGGTGACTCGCGCTCAAGTATTGTCGATGCGGAATTTACCTACGTCATGGATGGAACCATGGCGAAGGTGGTTGCATGGTATGACAACGAGTGGGGGTATTCCTCCCGAACCGCGGATCTTGCGGCACTCATTGCGAAATCACTTTAGGCAAAGGAGAGCGCCACACCGCAAGGTGTGGCGCTCACACCAAATTGACTATGTTTAACAAAAAAACCATTCGGGATATGGATTTTTCAGGACGGCGCGTCCTGGTTCGTGTTGATTTTAACGTGCCGTTGGAAGGCGGAAGGGTGAGCGATGATACCCGCATTCGTGCTGCCATCCCTACCATTGAATACTTGATTAACCAGGGTGCGAAGGTCATCCTTTGTTCTCATCTCGGCCGCCCCAAAGGTACGCCTGATCCGAAGCTATCCTTAAAGCCCGTCGCAGAATATCTTGGCACGCTGCTGGACAAGGCGATAAGTTTCAGTGATGACTGCATCGGCGAGCAGGCGGCGCAGCATGCCGCCAAACTTGGTGCGGGAGAATTGCTGTTGCTTGAGAACACACGCTTCCATCCTGAAGAGAAAGCCAATGATCCCGATTTTGCGCAGCAGCTCGCGGATCTGGCCGATCTCTACGTCAATGATGCCTTTGGCTCGGCTCACCGGGCACATGCCTCCACCGAAGGTGTCGCCCATCTATTGCCTGCCGTTGCGGGGTTCTTGATGGAGAAAGAGATCAAATATCTTGGAGAGGCCCTTGCCGATCCTGCGCACCCCTTTGTAGCGATCCTGGGGGGTGCCAAAATTTCCGACAAAATTGGTGTTGTCAAGCGCCTGGTCGATTTGGCTGACAGCCTGCTTATAGGTGGCGGGATGGCCAACACTTTTCTTGCAGCAGAAGGGTATGAGATGGCCGACTCGCTGGTTGAGCAGGAGGCGCTAGAGACCGCAAAAGAACTGCTCGCCACATCTAAGAATCGTCTACTTCTTCCGTCCGATTTGGTGATCGCAGATCGATTTGAAAACGGGGCACAAACACAAGTTGTCGCGGTTGATTCGGTTCCTCAGGGTTGGCGTGCCCTGGATATCGGCCCAAAAACGATTGATAGCTTTCAAGTGAAGGTCAAGCAAGCGAAGTTGGTTGTTTGGAACGGTCCTATGGGCGTATTTGAGTTCGAAAATTTTGCGCATGGGACCTATGCTATTGCGAATACTATCGCCGCATCTGAAGCGATTTCGATCATCGGAGGGGGGGATTCGGCGGCGGCAATTCAACGTGCGGGTTTGGCCGATCGCATCAGTCATGTCTCCACTGGTGGTGGAGCCTCACTAGAGTTCCTTGAAGGAAAGACTCTCCCAGGGGTAGCAGCGTTGCTCGATCGTTGAAATCCTTTTCTCCCTTGCTTGGTGAAGATTGCAGGCTATCTACGAAGCGCGACAGATAGCCTGCTTTGCTTGTATACCTGGTGACTCAATCTCTCAAGACTTCACAATTTACTTACATTTCACAAGGATTTATTGTAGACACCACATCGCTCATCTATAATGAAGCCGGTTAAATGCTGAAGGAGAGTGTATGAGTTTTGCGATAGGTGAGAACGTCGGTCCATACCGTATTCTTGAGCAGCTTGGTCAAGGTGGCATGGCTTCTGTCTTTAAAGCCTACCATGCTGCTTTGGACCGCTATGTTGCTCTAAAAGTACTGCATCCTGCCTTCAAGGAAGAACCGAACTTTCTCTCGCGCTTTCAACGTGAAGCCAAGGTTGTAGCCAGGTTGGAGCACCCGAATATTGTGCCGGTATATGACTATGCCGAGCATAATGGATCACCGTACCTGGTTATGAAGTATATCGAAGGGGAAACGTTGAAGGCCCGATTGTCAGAGCGATCCCTGACCAAACAAGAAGCGATTGAGGTCGCTACAGCAGTCGGTGGGGCGTTGGCCTATGCTCATCAACAAGGTGTGCTTCACCGCGATATCAAGCCTTCCAATGTGCTTCTCAGCAATGATGGCTCGATCTATCTTGCCGATTTCGGATTGGCACGAATTGCGCAAGCGGGTGCTTCAACACTTTCAAAAGACGTCATGATGGGGACACCCCAATATATTTCTCCCGAGCAAGCCCAGGGGAATAAAAAATTGGATGAGGGGACGGATATCTATTCCATGGGCGTGGTGCTTTATGAGCTCGTCGTAGGTCGCGTCCCCTTTAATGCAGATACGCCCTTCTCGATTATTCATGATCACATCTATACCCCTTTGCCCTTACCATCCAAAGTCAATCCAAGAGTTCCCAAGCATGTAGAAAAGATCCTGTTGAAGGCACTATCAAAAAACCGGGAAGACCGCTTTGCGTCGGTCGACGCATTGATCAAAGCTTTTCGCATAGCCGTACTAGGACCAGAGGATGCGGGCTTGGAATCCCCGGCACAAGCTGTCACAAAGGTCTTGTCTCAGGACGAAGCCGAACATGAATCTATGGCGGAAGAAATTAATGCAAGTGTCGATCCCGAAAGAGTGCCAAAAAGGAGACGGCGCTGGCCCTGGGTTCTCGGTGGGATCGGCTTGACCATTTTATGTCTTCTCGCCTTCGCCATCATTGCAGGAAATCCTGAAGCTGAAGACGAAGGAACTGCACCCGAAGCGGCTCCTTCTAATGAAGTGCTGGAAGACTCTCCCGGGAATGATCTACCCGAAGAATTTCCATCCCTGGAGAATGTCCGGGATCCTCACAAACACCTTGAGCGTGCGAGCAGGCTCGAAGAAAATAATCGCCCTATATTGGCCGCCCAAAGCTACTTCAGAGCCGGAGAATTATTTTTACAAGAGGAGAATTACGTCGACGCGCTCGAGAGCTTTATAAAGTTTATTGAGGTTGGTGGTCTGGAAATCGAGCGCCCGGATCGAGCAGAGGATCTCTTCACGAGGACACTCTTCATGACCTCTGCGGAAATTCCAATCTATGATCAAGTGGAACGAGTTGATAGGCTTATCCCTGATTGGCAAGAACTGCCGATTTTCATCGCCCGAACAGAGGTATTCTTTGGCGATCTGGAAACTGCGAGGCAGATGATCGAGGATTACCTGGAGTCGAACCCGGACCATCCCCTGGCTTTAACTGTGCTTACCGAGATACAGATTCAACAGGGTGAACTTGAACAGGCGCAACAATTCCTAGAAATGGGCCTTGATAATGCCCAATCATTGCCGCCATGGCTTGTTGAGCATCTCCGGTTGCTACAATCTAAAATCCCGTAGGCAAAGTCTAGGACCAGCTGAACGATCCTTGATCCAAGCCGTTCAAGTCCGAAATCTCATTCAAATTTGGGTCCCGTAGGGGGATGAGAGCATGAATACAACGATATTGATGGCGTCCGAGACGATCTTCGGCGGCAAGATTTGAAATTTCGCTCTTCCCAAGAATCCACGTAATTCGCATCGAAGTACTGCGTTCATATGGATCAATACAAAGAAATTTTTATAAAGTCGTATTATTCGAAGCATTGACAGTTGAGAAGAAATGCGAAATGAAAAGAGCTCAGATGCTGAGCTCTTTCTTGATGGATTGCCTCATTCGTTACTGAACTTAATATTAAACTTCCCTTCATCAACTACATGAATTACCCCGTCCCAAATTGACGGTCTCCAGCATCTCCCAATCCTGGGAGGATGAAGCCTCGATCGTTTAGCTCCCTATCAATTGCTGCAATGTGGATAGGGACATCAGGGTGGCGTGTGTGTAATTCTTGTATTCCCTCAGGGGCGGCGATCAGACCAACAAATTTGATCTTGCGGACCCCCCATTCTTTTAATATGTCAACGGTGGCTACAGCCGATCCTCCAGTTGCGAGCATCGGATCCAGGATCAAGCAGACGGATACAGTAGGCTCAACCGGAAGTTTGTTGTAATACTGAACGGGTTGGAGCGTATCTTCATCGCGATATAAGCCAATATGCCATACTTCAGCCGAGGGCATCAGCTCCCACACTCCTTCCACCATACCCAAACCCGCGCGCAAGATTGGGACGAGCCCGATCTTCTCGATAAGCATCACACCATCCAACGTTTCGAGAGGGGTCTGGATAGTGGTGGGTTCAGTGAGTAGGTCTTGAGTGGCTTCATAGGCCAAGAGAGCAGAGATTTCACGGATCAACTCGCGAAACTTCTTTGGTTTTGTCTCTTGATCTCTTAGTTTGGCTAGTTTATGCAATACTAACGGGTGGTTTGAAGGAAATACATTCTTCATCATCTGTTCCTTTCGGCGTATACGGTCATGTACACTCTCACGTAACCCGCCGCATCGTAACGGCCGTAAGGTCATCTGAGAAATCACGACCCCCGCTAAAGTTAACCACTCGATCGACAATTGCGCTAGCGATCGAAGTTGCATTCCAATCCTTTTGTGAAAGGATCAGACTTTCCAACCTTTCCACGCCAAATAAATCGTGATCACTATTCTGTGCCTCGTTTACCCCGTCGGTATAGAGCAATAACAGATCTCCTGGAGAGAATTGAATCAAGTGATCGGTATATTCGACCTGGGGCATCACCCCCAAAACCATCCCATGATCGCGAATGATCTGCGCACGCCTCCCGGGTCTGAAAAGAAAAGGTGGTGGATGTCCTGCATTGGCGAAGGTAAGCGTGCCAGAATCAGGTTCCCAAATCCCGTAAAAGGCACTTACGAAAAGATCTGCGCGCGTATCGCTGATCAACTGCTGATTGACGATCTCCAACGTCCTGGCCGGCTGGATATGCGTTTGGGCCACGCTGCGCAGCAATGTCCGGCAGAGTGCCATGTAGAGCGCTGCCGGGATCCCCTTGTCGGCGACATCGGCGATGACGATGCCCCAGCGTATGCCATGCGATGCCGTAGGGAGTGGAATGATGTCATAGAAATCTCCCCCAACTTCCCGAGCTACCTTCCAGGCTGATGCGATTTCCCACCCAGGAACGGAGGGCATGATCTCAGGAATAAAGCTTGATTGAATATTCCTGGCCATTGTAAGCTCACGCTCGAGAGAGCGTCGTACTGCCGCCTCCTCCACCAATCGGGCGTTTTCAAGGCGAAGGGACACCTGATGTCCGATCCCGGCTAGTAGTGCTGGGCGAATGCCAGGGAGAGGGCTATCCTGCATCAGAAGTAACCCCAGCAGCGTATTTCCATCCGTCAAATTCAAGCATAAGGCCTGGGTTTGTTCCAGCATTTGATCTAGCGGATCTGGAAGA
>JBFFQB010000040.1:0-24606 GCA_041573795.1 Anaerolineales bacterium | reverse complement strand
TGAGCTATCCGCCCCTGCCGGCATTATAGCTGGGCCGAAGAAGGCGGTCAACGCGAGCAAGCTCAGATCAACTTACTTTACGGTCATTCCTGAGCGTCTCCAATAAGATTCAGGCTCGCTGCAGCCGCATGGCGAATCTCGGTTTCGGTGATACCCGCTATATCGTTTTGCATCTCCCCCTGCGCTCGAGCCACCTGTTCGATTTCTCGAGCGAACTGCTCCATCATCCTTCTCCCGAACCGGCTGAAAAAAGGCGACATTAAAACTAACACGATTCGATGAAGTAGAGGTCCTGTCATCTCAGCGACACTCTTGGTCAATTTCGTACCGCCGTCGACTGGATCAAGACGGTACTCAACAAGTACCCTGAGCGAAGGGAGGATGGCTGGCACCTCTCTTGTGATCATACGCTCGAAAGGCTGCCACTCCAGGATCGTTTGGGGTATGACCTTATCACCATGGTAGCACTGATAGACGCTATTTGGCGCTATACGCCCAGACGCACGGTTAGTGATTTCCATCCTATCCGAGCCAATCAAGGTATTGCGAAATTGTGGCTGGATTATGAAATCCCAAACCCGCTCGGGCGGCAGGTTGATGTGGACTTCAGATTGATCCAAAAGGCGATTGGTGGGAAATTCAATAGCGCTGGCACTGCGCATGCGCTCCCAGACGGGGTGCATGTCCTGCACATACACTTTCACTTCACCCACATGCTCATATGTTTCGCTGTGATGTGTCATCCCTTCCACAAGATCTTCCACGTTTAATTGCTGGATGGCACTTTCCGTATAGAGTGCATACGCTCCCAATCCCATTTTTTCGGTGACGCTGTTCTTGAGTAGCCGGTGAAGTAGGTTGATATCGCTTCCAACTAATTCGTCGTGATCTGAAATATGCTGAATACCGAAGGTGCCGTAGTGGACGAAAAACTTCAAATCGAGGTTCGAAATGTTGGCGCAGGCATTGCAGCGGCAGGTGTTATTCAGGACCAGTCGCTCGAGGGCTTTGCGGAAGGCGGCGTAGGTGCCTTCGATCTTTTCAATGAATGTCTGTCCCAGGAAGAAATTTTCCCGCAAGCCGTAACTGATTACCGCATCTCCAGCCAGGCGCGAGATTACTAAAGGTGAGCGTGTATTCTCCACCAACAGTTCCAGCAGAGCCGTCAGTGTATCCTGAGCATGTTCCAATTCGGAATCGCTCAGATAGCGCGTATAGCCAGTTATATCGGCTATCAATAGATAACCTTCGTGGATTTTTGACAATCCAAACTCCTAAGATTGAAGATTGGCAGTATACCATTGAGGATGTCGTGTCATCCGCGGGCTGAACCATCGAATTCTAAGATGACCCAGGTATAGATCCCGTATCATAGGATTCATGCCTGTGCTATAGTTGCCGCGCAGACCTAGAAGATGGACCCAATGACCCGATTTCAAGAGAAAATTCAATCCCAGCGCACTTCCTTCACACCTGCCCAGGAGCGTATTGCTGCTTTCGTGCTAGACAACACGCTGGAGGCCGCCCTACTTACAGCTACCGAACTCGCACAGCGAGTCGAAGTGGACCCAGCCACGGTCGTCCGTTTTGCCCAGAAGTTGGGTTATCAAGGCTACCTTGAACTTAAAACCGAATTAGGTCGGATGGTGCGCACGAATGATTCTGCAGCCCCTACTCCTTCAGGCAGCATCGCGCAGGCGCTCGAAGAAGCCCATCGCTCGCTCACTGGTGCGCTCAACACGCTCTGGAAATCCATCGACAGATCCGAACTGATCCAGGTCGTCGAATTACTTGGCATGCCCTATCACCTTCTGCTGCTCTCGGATGGCACTTGTGGCAACACGGCTGGATGGCTGGCGGTTGAACTGCGAGATAGAGGCTTTCGCATTGCAAATCCCGGTGAAGATCCAGAAGCACTGGCAGAAAGCATGCTTTCTCCCGAAGTCTACGACCGAGCCTTGATCCTTGAGGCCATGACACCCTCACCTACCCTGGAACATATTGCCCATGAGCTTCAGAGAAAGAAGATCCGCAGCCTGGCGATTGTTGGATCCACGGCTTCTCAAGTAGCTCGTTCTGTGGACTCCGCATTAATTCTTCAACCACTACAAGACGCAGCGACCTACCCGTCGATTCTACGACAACTGCTCACCACGATCCTCCTCGCTGTTCAACAGCTGCAGGAGAGTTATGTAAATCCTGGTGAGCTTAAGGGCGATGCCCAGGGAGAGGGACTTCGGGGAGAGAACACCCTTTGACCTCGGCTCTCTGGATCACTTCAGCAGTCCTGGTAGTCATTCTGTTAGCCTACTGGGAGCTCTGGGTCTGTGAAGGGACCCACCTGGGTCAACGCTTCGTTGTTTGGCTTTATGATCTTGCGGCAACCCGCTATGAAGATATCAAACAATTCAACACACTATGGGAACGCCAGTTCCTGGGTGAACCTGTGGGACAGGTGCTCGGTCAATTACCTGATGGCCTCGTGCTCGACGTGGGTGCAGGCACTGGCAGGTTAGCCCGCAGCCTGCTGCAATTGCCCAATGTCCATGCCAGGGTAATATGTCTTGAGCCATCAGCACGGATGACCAAGCTCGGGGCCACGCGCACGCCGGAGGCCCATGCCCCCTGGTTGCGTGCCTGGTCGGTGCCATTGCCCTTCCCCGCTGATACGTTTGATCTGGTCGCCAGTTTGGAGATCCTCGAGTTCACACCGAGTCCGCGCAGGACACTCGAAGAACTGATACGTGTCCTACGGCCGGGTGGTTGGCTGCTGGTAACGAATCGTGTCGGATGGGAAGCCCCCTTGATATTGGGGAAAACCTATCCTCGCAAACAGTTCCCGGAGCAATTGGCGGGTATGGGATTGGTGGAGGTGGAAGACTTTCGCTGGCAGAAGACCTACGACCTGATCTGGGCTCGTAAGCCCTAAATGCGTCAGTTAGGGACACAAATATCCAATTATCAAAGTGCCGTATAATCATGGGCTGACTTTCCTGTCAGGCCTGTATAGGATCTCTGTGCCTGCCGATCAACATTGAAGTGGAGATGAGATGCGCCTGGTCCGCTACCGCACGCGCACGAACACAAAGCCGGTCTGGGGTTGGCTCGATGATGACAAAATCGGTCGGCTTGAAGGCTCGCCCTACGGCGCCTTCAGCCGCAAAACAGCGCGAACCGCATTCCACAAGGTTGAGCTTTTACCACCGGCCGAGCCCACTAAAATCATCTGTGTTGGTCGAAATTACGCTGCGCATGCTGCCGAGCATGATGCCGACGTTCCAGCATTGCCGCTGCTCTTCTTAAAACCACCATCGTGCTTGCTACCTGCGGGCGGTCAGATCCTCTTGCCCCCGCAGTCGGAGCGCGTCGAGCATGAGGCTGAACTCGCCGTCGTGATCGGGCAGCATGGCCGCTGGATCAAACCCAATCAGGCCGATGAATACGTGTTGGGATATGCAATTGCTAACGATATCACCGCCCGCGATCTGCAGCGCCAGGATGGCCAGTGGACTCGCGGCAAGGGGTTCGACACCTTCTGCCCCCTGGGCCCCTGGCTGGAGACCGATCTTGATCCCGCCGATGCCCTGATCACTTGCAGTGTGAACGGTCAGATGCGCCAGATGGGTTCAACCCGCGATATGATTTTTTCCGTTCCCAATCTAATCGCCTATATCTCCTCGATCATGTCACTTGAGGCCGGGGACCTCATCTTAACCGGGACACCTGCTGGCGTTGGTCCGCTACAAGATGGTGATGAGGTCACGGTTGAGATCGAAGGCATCGGCTCCCTGACAAATAACGTTCGCGCCGATACAAGACGTGCAGTTCAATAGGTCACAATAATTTTCTAGGTGGAGGTTGAACATGGGTTTGAAGCCCGATCATTGGATTACAGAGATGGCAAGGAAGCAGAAAATGATCGACCCCTTCGAGCAGGGACAGGTGCGCGACGGGGTGATTTCATACGGGGTCTCATCCTACGGCTACGATATACGCGTCGCGGATGAGTTCAAGATCTTTACCAACGTCTACTCCGCAATTGTTGACCCCAAGCACTTCGACAAGGCTTCGATGGTGGATTACAAGGGTGATATCTGCGTGATCCCACCCAACTCCTTCGCCCTGGCGCGCACAGTCGAATATTTCCGCATCCCACGCGGCGTGTTGACGATCTGCGTTGGCAAATCGACCTATGCCCGCTGCGGAATCATCGTCAATGTGACCCCCTTCGAGCCCGAATGGGAGGGTTTCGTGACCCTGGAGATCTCCAATACGACCCCGCTACCAGCCCGCATCTATGCCAATGAGGGCATTGCCCAGGTGCTGTTCTTTGAAGCCGACGAACAGTGCACTACCTCCTATGCCGATAAGAAGGGCAAATACCAGAAGCAGGAGCAAATTGTGTTGCCCAGGTTGTGAAATCGCGGAGGTTTAAAGCCAGGCGAAAGGTCTATGATCGCTCATCCAAACGCGTTGCGAAACTCTTCCACCGCTTTCGGGCCGTTACGCTCCAGGCCCTTGTAGAACGCCTGGCGGTCCTGCACTCGGAAATCCAACCGCTCGACATAGAACGGGGCCAGGCGCTGGCCTTCCTGGCGGCGCTCGACGCCCTGAAGGAAATACTCGATGGCGTTCTCCACGCTGGCAGCATCCGTCCAATCGGATTTATAAACCGGTATCCCGGCCCGGGTGAAGATCCAGGTCATGTTGGGCATCGAGCCGTACGCTCGGTGGCAAGCCCCGTCCAGTGAATCAACGACGATTGGCCGCGCTACGCCCAGCTCATCGCGCAACTTCGCCGCATGCTCCAGTTTCTGCTCGAAGGAGGTCAGATGCGCGATATTTTCCCCGGGATGGGCTTCATGGGTGTAGAGGAAATAAGATCCGATGCCACGTTCTGCATAGCGATCGGCGATCGCATTCATGGATGGCGCCGCCATCCCGCAGTATGGTCAGGTGTAACTCCCGAATTCGAGGATCGTATAGAGATGCTGGCTCCAGAGTGAACTCAGGTTAGATTCCTGCCCCTCAAGATCCCAAAGCGGGAAATCCGGCGCGGGGTCACCCAGTTTTGGGCTGGCATCAAAGCGCATCCAGGGCATGAAATTATCAGGCACGAACGAATCATAGTTATAGCGCTGGATCAGTGCGTCTTCACTCATCTCGGCCTCCGACACGGCTGTGCATGCGGTGTTTAGCAAAGCTTATCATGGCTCTTTTTCTATTGATATATGGATGGTCGGCGGGGGATTAGGGCTGGTAGAAATCAGATTCGGGGTAAAAGTCGAGCCAGGCCCAATCAAAGGCACTTGAACTGGGCACGCCCAGCAGCGATTGACCCTGCAGCGGACCTTCGGTTGCCAGCCCCCTGGATACATCCCAGCGCGAGGCGGTTTCTTCGTCGATCAGGATGTCGCCCTCAGCCCGGAATGTCAGCACCTGGTCATCAACTTTGCGAACATAGGCATGGAAGCGACCCTCTTGCGCCCAGACCACGATGGGAACATCCCCGATGACATCGTTCAAGACGCCAGCCGCCAACACATCGCCGAAGTAGTATGCTTTCGCCTCGCCGCTCAACAACAGCCCGATAACGAAACCGGGGTCAAACTTTTGTCGAAATGAACCCAGGCGAAAGAGATCGTTAGTCATCACCAGAGTATCGGGATAGGCTTCTAACCAACTGCTCCAGGCGGCGATTTGTGAGGGTAGCAGGAAGAGTTCAATGCCCTTACGCTCACCAATGACAGCCCGACCCCAGGGTTGTGACCAAACCGAATTGGTCGAGTGATCATACCAAGTCATGGCATTCATAAAAAGCGCGCCGTGATTACCGAAAACTTCGGTCTGGCCGTCAATTCTCCGGTCGTGCACGAGACCGGTGTAGCAAATCGGTCACCAGGTTACGAGCAGGGGGATTCCCGCTAACTCATCATTGACCATTTCCCGACTACGCAGGACGGTGATGGGGTAGGCTTTCGCCTGGCCGTCGATGGCCACACCCAGGATGAGCTCATTCTCTTCTAGTTCGACCTGCTGGCCCAGTTCAAACTCTGGGTTGTATACCGGTCGGATACCATCCGGCGGGATCAACTGGGGAAAGCGATAGGTAGTGGGATCCTCCACGCGCCGATTCAGGCGAACCTCACCCTCCTGAAAGGGTTCTTCTTGCAACTGCGCAGTCGGCTGAACGACCTCAGTTTCCAGGGTTTCGGTCTCCTGCAACGGAGGAACAGCTGGAGCACAGGCCGATAGGACAACAACGAAAGCCAGGCTGAGAATGAATGTTCGCATACTCTTGAGTCTATCAAGGAAGTTGGTGAAATATGTAAAGCTTCCTACATGGCATCAAGGACGCAGTTTGATTCTCAACACGGGACGGGTAGGGTCCTCCTGGACGACTTCAAACCCGGCTTCCAGGTACATCGATTCGGGCCCATTCCACAGGTCATGTGGACCGAGGTCGGAACCCCTGCGGGGAAAAGCTTCCACGCGATGGACACCTTGCTTTCCAAGGTCGTCGAGGATGGCGATCAAGAGCGAACGGGCGAATCCGCGCCGACGATAATCAGGGTGAATCAAAAAGCAGGTGATCGCCCAGGTATCGGGGTCGCTTTCGAGGCCAAATTGAACACAGAGTTTATTCAGTCGGTCTCGCCGCCCCACCTGGCTCCATCCGATCGGCTGATTACCACGATAGAGCAAGTAGCCATCATACTCCCCGCTTTGAAGCAGCGCCTCTCGCACCTCACGATTCTGCTGAGCGGATCGTTCACCCCAACCTGCCCAATCCGCTACCCACCAGGCGCTGCAAAAACACCATCCGCAGCCATGCTCTGGGCTATGCAGCTGCCAGAAATCAGCTTCCATCCCCGTCTGAAAGCGCACAACCCTTCTTTTGGGTTTTGACAACATCTCATCAATGGGCCAGCGCGCCATCCAATACCCTCGACTTCAGAAATCCCGTAACGGGTAGAATACTATGGTTGGACAAAATTGACGATGAATGCAAAGGTTGCCAAAGAAATGAGCCGAGAAATCCTCGCCCTGATCGATGACCTATTTCTCGTCCCCCGCATCGAGGACGTAGCACGCAATGCTGGTTTTAACCTCAGGGTCATTGCGCAACCTGACGACTTTGGCATCCGAGATGCGCCTGCTACGCGCAGGGTGCCCCTCACAGAGCCTTTAGAAGGGGGCGATGCGCTTCTCGTCCGTGAGGTCAGTGCCTTACAGCCGTGTTTGATCCTGGTGGACGCCAACGCAAAGCGCTTGCCGTGGGCGCGCTGGATCCAAGTATTGAAAACCTCGGCCGCGACACGCAGGATCCCCATCCTCGTTTTTGGTCCCCATGTGCAAAAGGAGTTGCTCGAGAAGGCACGTTCGCAGGGCGCAGATGTCGTTCTCACACGCGGCGCCTTTACCAAGCGCTTGGCCGAACTGATCAACGAACATAGTTTGCCGGACCGGACCCAGGAATTATCGACCGCGTGTGAAGGTGAGCTTGCACTGAAGGCGCGCCAGGGCATCGAGCTTCACAATCGCGCAGAATTTTTCGAAGCCCACGAACTGTTTGAAGAAGCCTGGATGGAAGCAGACATGCTGGAAAGCTACCTCTATCGGGCGATGCTGCAGTTCACAGTGGCCTACCTGCACCTCTCTCGTGATAATCTGGCCGGTGCACAAAAGATGTTGCTACGCATCCATCAATGGCTTGACCCTCTTCCGGATACCTGCAGGGAGGTTGATGTCGCTAAGTTCAAGCGAGATGTGGCTACACTGCGGGCAGGAATATTTTCCAAGCCTCCTTCTACGGATTTGCACCCCAAACGAATCCAGCTAGTATCTTGATGCGGAACAACTTATCGTGGAGGCCGGCTCATGTTTATCGTACTTGTCTATGTCCATGTCAAAGAAGAATCCATCGAGGATTTTAAACAGGCCTCGGGTGAAAATGCCGAGGCCAGCCGCCTCGAAGCAGGCATCGTGCGCTTTGACCTCCTCCAGCAGGCGGATGATCCCACCCGCTTCATCCTGATCGAGATTTACCGTACAGAGGAAGACCCCGCTCGACACAAGCAGACGGCGCATTACCGCAAATGGCGTGAGACAGTGGCGCCGATGATGGCTGAGCCCCGGCGGGGTATTCGCTACGAGATCATCTCCCCTGGGGAGGAGGCATGGGGATGAGCGTGGCCTTCGATTTTGCCACTGCCGGGCACATTGTATTTGGGCCAGGACGAGTTAGAGAAGCAGGAAGCCTGGCAGCCGCCTTGGGCGATCGGGCCCTTCTTGTGACAGGCGCCTCAGTCGAGCGCGCCGCGCCGCTGGAGGCGATCCTGCACGAGGCCGGCCTCGAAACAACGCTATACAAAGTGACAAGTGAACCGACGATCGAGATGGCCCAAGCGGGCCGCCAATTGGCGATCGAGGCTGACTGCGAGCTGGTGATCGGATTCGGTGGCGGCAGCGTGATCGATACCGGCAAGGCAATTGCTGCCCTGGTCCCCAATGGTGATGACCCTCTTGATTTCCTCGAAGTAATCGGGCGGGGGCAACCACTGCTGGAGCCACCCTTGCCCTTCCTTGCCATCCCGACGACGGCTGGGACCGGCAGTGAAGTCACCCGCAACGCAGTGCTCGCTTCAAAAAGGCATAAGGTTAAGGTCAGCTTGCGCAGTGCTGCCATGTTGCCACGCATCGCCCTGGTCGATCCCGAACTTACATACAGCATGCCACCCGCTGTGACAGCCAGCACAGGCCTGGATGCACTCACGCAGGTGATCGAGCCATTCCTGTCCAGGCGCCGTAATCCTATGGTCGACGCGCTCTGTCGGGAAGGGATGATAAGGGGCGGGCGATCCTTGTTGCGCGCCTTCCAGGATGGTAATGATGCCCTGGCTCGGTATGATATGGCCCTGACAAGCATGCTGGGAGGCCTGGCGCTGGCCAACGCTGGTCTGGGCGCAGTTCATGGATACGCCGGTCCCTTTGGCGGTATGTACCCCGCACCGCACGGCGCTACTTGCGCGGCACTGCTGCCACATGTCATGCGCGTGAACCTGGACGTGCTTGAGAAGGCTGGTGAGCAGGGAGACTTAAACGATCGCTTTGACGAGATCGCCCGGCTATTGAGCGGGGATCAAAAAGCTACTGCCCGTCACGGGGTTGAATGGTTATCGGCAATCTGTGCAGAGATGGAGATCCCCGGTCTTGGCAGCTATGGTCTTATTGAAGCCGATTTCCCAACATTAATTGAAAAAGCGAAGGTATCCAGCAGCATGAAGGGCAATCCCTTAAGCCTGAATTCCAATGATTTGGCGCAGATCTTGGAGTTGGCGTTTTGAGCTTGCCATAGAGGATCTAAGCGGTGACGGATTGAATCGCCGCTGCTAGAGGGCGAAGGGCTTGTCCATCTCGGTAGGCTGCAGCCTTGGCAGCGGATTTCTGACGCAGGTCCTGAGCCAGATCCTCCTGGACGATGATCGATAAAATCGCTGCTCCAAGGGCTCGCGCATTTCCCGCAGGGGTCAGATAGGCTGCATCCCCCACAATGGCAGCATTGTGGGGGCTTTCGATGGCGGCGATCGGACATCCGGCCACCAGCGCCCAACGTAGAGCCTGACCAACTTCTCCGCCTTCTCCATGGAGAAATACATCCGCTTGACGAAGAAGGGCAGGTAACGAAGCGAGTGGTGGGGTCTCCCGAATTCGCAGTGTGGATTTGATACTCAATGACTCCGCCTGCTCATGGATGATATCGATGCTGTTCTCGGAACGATCCAATAACACCAGTGGTACCGAATCGCCCGTGGAACCGACAACCCAGCTCCATGCAGCAAGCAATAAAGGCTGCTCTTCCGGTCGAAATCCATAGGCCAGCGCAAAGCCTGGCTCAAGCTGCATCAGCTCAAGAATCACATTCTCATCTGACTCCGAACCAGCGGCAAATCGTCGATCTACCCACGGATCGAGAATGTACGTCGCAATGTGTTGAGCATCGACGGGCTGATCCTGTAAACCCACCAGGAACTTCGCACCCTTCACCCCTGCCATTCCCAAGGAATCAACCAGGCGCTCAAAGAACGAGGCGCTCCGATACCGCACGTGAGAAGGTAGGTAACTAATGACCGGTACGGGACTCCTTAGTGGGGCACCGCCGAAGAGTGTGAGGATCGCGGCAGTATCCTCAGTTTCAGCAACCCGGGGGATTTTACGTTGGATAAAGGAGAAACGCTCTCTGCTATTTAACTGCCAGGGTTTTGCAATCGCGGCCTGCTTGGAAAGATCTTCATGGATCCCCCCGGGGAGGATTAGGGATAGTTCAATCCCAGGAAGTGTCTCTATTAACGCTTCAACGACTTCCTCCCGATGGAGATCTTCGGGAGAACCACCTGTAGAGCTTGGGCGGGTGTCCGCGATGAGCAATCTCACCAATGCCTGCTACGCTTTCTCTCAAAGCTGAGGCATGGATCGGAGCATAATGAGGGATCGCAAACTCGAGGATGATTGCAGGAGACAGATTGCGCCAGCGTGTTGATCATATCATTCGATGGGTGTAGCGCCTGTAAGAGCATAACTTTATCCACTTCACTTTCGCACGTAAGGATCCACAGTTTTTCAGCGTCCTACAACGCTGTCTTGCCATGGAAGATCCGCGAAACCCAGGAGATGAACTATATCATGTTCAAAAGCAGTGAAGCTCGGGGCCTGGGTTTTTCACCAGATCGATTGCAAGTCGAGAACGAGGGTGATGTCATCGTCTTCATCAGCAGAGAGAAGTTCCCTACTCCCTTGCAGGTACTTCAAGCGGGCGGGATCAAAATCTTCAAGCAGGAGATCGAGATCCTGCGACTGGCTGGTAGGCTTCTTTCACCGATCTCGCCTGTCGTTGGGTGGTCCTCTTTAACGGTAAGATTGCGGCGCAAAACTTCTGATCGTCATCTCGTCGAGGATTGCATGCCATCTACATACCATCCAAATACATTGATCCTCCCGATGTTCTTATGCTTGCGATAGAATCAGTGCATGGGAGAACAATACACCCTGGCTAGCTTGGATCCGGAGCGCCAGCAACGCGCCCGACAATATGCTCGCATCCGCCGGCGCCTCATGCTGCTCAATTTGGTGCTCGGCAGCGCTTACCTGCTGTTTTGGATCCTGCTTGGGTTTGCACCACTGGTGCGTAGCGCTCTCGACTCTGCTGCCGTGGGTGGGCTACTTACGTTCCAGCCTCACTGGATGATTCAGCTCATACTTTTCACAATCGCACTTGGCTTTCCCTGGAGTTTGATCAACCTGCCGTTATCATTCTATGCCGGCTATACACTTCCGCACCGCTTCGAGCTATCCAACCAAACCATCCGTGGTTGGATCAGTGATCAGATCAAGGGAGCCCTGGTTTCGATGGTCATCGGCGCACCCCTGCTCATCGGGATGTTTGCCCTGTTGCGGGCTGCGCCGGAGACGTGGTGGTTGTGGGGTGCCGGCAGCTACTCACTGTTTGCTGTCATCCTCACCGCCCTGGCCCCGGTGATCCTGATGCCGATCTTTTACAAATTCAAACCACTCGGTGAGGATCATGCCGGACTGGAAGGACGGTTAGTAGCCCTCTCCAAGCGTGCAGGGACATTCGTGCAGGGGGTTTTCACTTTTGATATGAGCCGCAGAACACGAGCGGCCAACGCTGCGCTTACCGGTCTCGGCCGCTCACGACGCATCATCCTGGGTGATACGCTGCTTGAGAATTTTTCGGAAGAGGAAATTGAAACTGTCCTTGCACACGAACTGGCGCATCACGTTCACCGTGATATTCCACTGGGCATCATTCTTCAGGTCCCCTTGACTTTTCTATTCTTCTACCTAATCCATCTGACCTTGGGTTGGGCGGTCCCAGTTCTGGGATCGGATAGTATCGCAGATCCTGCAAATTTACCCCTGCTGGCCCTGGTGTTCAGTGGTCTTGGATTGATCAGCCTTCCACTCTCTAACGCTTGGAGCCGCTGGCGCGAGCGACTGGCAGACAATTATGCATTGACGATCACGCAAAAACCGGAAGCCTTCATCTCAGCCATGACGCGACTCGCCAATCAGAACCTGGCGGATGTAGACCCAGAGGCCTGGGTTGTATTTCTACTTCATTCCCACCCGCCATTGAATCAACGGATCGAAGCTGCCGAGAAGTGGGCTGGAATGTATCCAGGATAAGAATAAGAGTTGTGCTGAACAAATCGATGGCTTGCTTTAGATCCTTTTAGATTTTGAACTCTCCGGAATCGTAGAAAAGCTCACCATCGACATGAATCTGTCCCCCGTCTCGCATATCGCAGATCATATCCCAATGGAAGGCGCTCTCATTCTTACCTCCCACGTGAGGGAAACCGTAACCAAGTGCCATATGGATGGTACCCCCGATTTTTTCATCAAAGAGAATGCTCTTGATAAAACGGTTAATGCGTTTGTTCGTTCCAATGGCGAATTCACCCACATAACTCGAGCCTTCATCCGTTGCCAACATCTGAAGGAGAAAGTCTTCATTCTTCTCAGCCGTGGCTTTAACAACCTTACCTTTTTCAAAAGTCAAATCTACGCCTTCAACCTCCCTGGCACTGTAAATCGCAGGGTAACTGAACCTTATCCATCCTTCAACTGAGTCCTCTACCGGGCTAGTAAAAATCTCACCACTGGGCATGTTGTTGGTGCCATCAGAGTTCACAAAACTTCGATCAGCGATCGACAAACTCAAATCGACATGCGGCCCTTTCACTTCGATTGTCTTCTTTCCTGCTAACCATTCCACCAGCTTCTGTTGCTCATCGTGGATCTTGTTCCACTCCGCAACCGGGTTTTCCTGATCCACAAATGTCGTCCCATACACAAAGTCCTCGAACTGCTCCAGGCTCATCTCAGCGTCCTGGGCATAGGCTTGGGTGGGAAACATGCTGAGCACCCAGCGTAAATCCTGGGTTGCGCTGCGCTGCTGGTAGGCTTTCGTGACCTCGGTATAAGCCTTGATACGTTGGCTAATCTTAGCCGGGTCAACCCCACTCATACTGCGCGTATTTGTGGCACTATAGAGCGTCACCATGCACTCGAATTCCTCACGCACTATCTTCTCAAAGCGATTTACATGTTGGATCTGCTCGTCATTCCCTTCGGTATAAAGGTAGTAACTCAGCGCCTCTGTTTCAACTTTGGTTCGCAAGCCACCCAGCTGGACGTAGGGAAAACCGCCCGCTTGGAGAACTTTGCGGTAGATCTGCTCCACCAATGGCATGGCCGGCGGTTGGGTAAAAATCCCCACCCGCTCACCCGGTTTCACTTTGATCGAGTAGTTGACGAGGATATCAGCGAGGCGTGTGTGACGAATATCGGGCATCGAGATGTGCTCCTTCAAGAGGTAGGATTACCAGGCCGCATCAGCGAACGTGCTAGCCAAGGCAGGTCTGGCTGTCATAAGTTATACATCTTAACCAAGAGTTCGGATTGATTCCAGACCCAGTTGTCAGATATGTCATCCGGAAGGGGAAATACAGTAACCTGTCTGCTTTACCAGCTGCCCTGCAGCGTGCAACCTGCGTCGAAGCTGAGCCCCAATTGATACCCTTGCCTGCCAGCCTCAAAGTTGAAATTAAGCGATAGTAAAGTCGAGGCTCCAACAGCCAGACGTGGATTAATATCGGGCTGCAACTCTAATTCTGAACTGAGCTCAAAGGGCCCAATAGCAAGCAAGCTGCCGCCCCAACGAATCTCATCGAGCGGTCCATTGGCCGTAGGCCAATCCCCCAGCTCCAATCCCGTAAGATTCACATCACGTTCCCCAGCATTATCGATCAGCCAGCTGACTCGCCCCCCCTCAACCTGCGGGGGGAACAGCGTAATTCCCGGACAGATTTCGGCGGTGATGGGCAGCGGAGCCGGGGTAGCACTCGGGCGTGTCGTTGCGGTAGCGGGTACTGAAGGTTCAACGATCGGAATTGTTGCAACCGTCTCGGGATTCGTTGTCGCCCCAGGGGTTACAGATTCACCCAGGACCAGCTGGACGATGGCATACGTCACCGCCCCCAGGATCGGCAGAAGCAGCAGAGCAAGCCAGGCAAAACGCCTGCGTTGAGGTGCGGCGACGAGCTCCCGTTCGGCCTTTGCGATCTCACGCGGTGGCAGCCTCACCGTTGGGCCGACCGCTACACCGTCAAACTCAGGCAGGGCTTTACCCGCCAACGCGGCTTGATAGGCGTCCTTCATCGCCCGAACGCTCTCAAACCGGCTGGCACGTTTCTTCGCCAGGGTTTTTAAGATCACGACTTCGACATCAGAGGGCAGTTCGGCATTAAAGCGACGCGGCCTTGGTGGGGGCTCCTGAATATGTGCCATAACGGTCGCCATTGGGGACTCGCCATCAAAAGGAAGCCTGCCCGTATGCGCCTCGTAGAGGATCACCCCGAGTGAGTATTGATCAGAACGCTCGTCTAATTCTTCGCCACGGCCTTGCTCCGGGGAAACGTACGCCGGCGTGCCCATTAACATCGATCCAGTAAGGCTGCTATGTCCCTCGATGGCCCTTGCTAACCCAAAATCGGTCAGCATCGCCTCCCCAGCCTCACTGATAATTACGTTCGAGGGTTTGATATCACGATGGATGACGCCCTGCTCGTGTGCGAAGGCCAGTGCGTCTGCCACTTGGCCAATCCATTTTGAACACTCGGCACTTGTCAGGCGCTGCCTGGCCATCTTCTGGTGGAGCGTATCGCCCTGAATGTACGGCATGGCAGCATAGACCAACCCGTCCGCCTCCCCGTATTCCAGGACTGGCACGATATTGGGGTGCTTTAATTGGGAGACAAAGCCGGCTTCACGCCGAAATCGTTTGATAAATCTACGATCGCTGCTGATCGTGGGCGAAAGGACCTTGATCGCAACCATGCTGCGATTGCGCGTATCTTCGGCCAGGTATACCGTCGCCATGCCGCCCTGGCCGATCAAATCTTTGAGCAGGTAGTGATCGAGGTGCTTACCGGTTAAGCTCGCCATCGAACCATCCGATATGATTTATCTTCAATGCTGCAAGCCTATCATGCCACGGTTTCAGCTCCAAGGGGACTATGGTCTGAGCGGGATTCGGTAGGGTCCTTGCCGAATCCGTTCTTGACAGTCACGCCAGTTTAACCTAGGATAACATCACCTCGCCAATCGCCTTGGCGAGATTCCTGTCGCCATCGGGTTCAATTTATTACTCTTCAATCTAACCACCATACAGAATAGATCGAACATTTATGGCGTCTGAAAGCGAGGTGTTGCCGAAGCCAATCAAGATCATGCCCCTTTTTACATATCAATATGTTTACACGAAAAACTTTCGGAGGAGGAAAACTGATGCGTAATATCAAGTTGAGCTTGGCTATGCTTCTTGGCCTTTCTCTCGTCTTGGCCGCATGCGCCACGACACCTGCCGAACCCGTAGGGGAGCCCGCAGAACCCGTCACCGTCGTTGAAACTGTTCAGGTCGAGGTACCGGGCGAGACCCAAATTGTTCAGGCTCCGGGTTATGGTGAGGTCCTAGCCAGGGTACAGGAACGCGGGAAAGTTGTATGTGCTGGTCGAACAGACCTGCTCGGTTTCGGATACCTTGATGATGCTGGTAATAACCTTGGATTCGACATCGATCTTTGCCGTGCAGTCGCCGCAGCCGTACTGGGAGATCCTGAAGCCATCGAGATCGTCCCTGTAACAGCAGCTGAGCGTGGCCCCGTAATCCAAACTGGCGAAGTTGATATCCTGAGCCGCAACGTTACCTGGACCTCAAGCCGTGACTCCCAGTGGGGAAACTTCACAATCACGATGTTCTATGATGGTCAGGGATACATGGTCCGCGCAGACAGCGGCATCGAGACCCAGGCGGACATGAACGGTTCCAGTGTTTGTGTCACCAGCGGTACGACGACAGAGAAGAACCTGGCTGCCGACTTCCGTGAGCGCGGCCTTGATTTTGAAGCCGTGATCTTCGAAGATACCGCCTCAGTTTATGGTGCGTTCTTCGATGGTCGTTGCGATGTCACCACCAGTGACCGCTCACAGCTAGCGGCCATCCGAGCCGGTGCGGATAATCCAGATGACTATGTCATTCTACCGATGATCATCTCCAAGGAACCGCTCACCCCTGTCGTTCCTCATGGTGATGACCAGTGGTTTGACATCGTCAAACTGGTCATGTTTGCACTTATCAACGCCGAGAATCCCGCCTACGGCCCGATCACGCAGGCAACAGTCGATGATGTTATCGCAAGTGATAACATCAAGGGCAAGACAGTCCTTGGCGTCGAAGGCGATTGGGGCTATAGCTCCCTCGGCCTTGAACCAGATGCATTGGCGAATGCGATTCGAGCCGTGGGTAACTACGGCGAGGTTTACAACCGTTACATGGGCCCTGATGGTATCGCTTTTACATTACCGCGCGGCCTCAATGAGCACTGGACCAATGGGGGCTTAGTTTACGCCCCACCCATTAAGTAACAGTTCAACACGATTGAGAGGAGTAACCCACACTCGGTGTGGGTTACTCCCACTCATCGTCAACCAACAAAAAAAATCTATGTCCTCACCGGTTTCATCCCAAGCGAGTGAACGCATCCCACTCTGGCGCGATGAACGTGTGCTCCGCATCACCGCTCAGGTGATCTCCGCAGTTGTGATCATCGGTGGTCTGATCTGGGTTGTGCTGAACTTGCTGGAAGCAGCAGAGCAACGTGGTTTGAGCCTAGGTTTCGATTTCATCCAGGATCCTGCAGGCTTTCCTATCAGTGAATCCGTTATTCCTTATGATGATTCCTACCCTTTCGGAACAGCCTTCATCGTTGGCCTTCTCAACACGCTAAAAGTTGCGATTGTCGGTGTGCTTGTCGCCACCGTCCTGGGTACTCTAGTCGGTTTGGCACGCTTATCGACCAATTGGCTTTTCAGCCAAATTGCCCTCATCTATATCGAAATTCATCGTAACGTCCCGTTGTTGGTGCTCTTATTCATCTGGTATTTCGCCGTCTTTAATAAATTGCCCTCGGCCAAGGAGAGCCTTGAAATCCCGGGGCCAATCTACTTGAATCAACGCGGCCTATACCTCACATGGCCGCGACTGTCAGAAACAGGAAGCAAGTTCCTGATCCTATTTATTATCGGGATAGTCCTGGCCATCGTCACTTGGATCTACTTACGGAATCTTCGCGAGCGCCTCGGTCGGTCGACCTATTTCGCTGGGGCCAGTTTGGCAGTGATCCTGCTCTTTACGCTCTCAGGCCTGATCCTCTCCGAATGGCAACCTTTCTGGATCGATACACCCGTGTTCGAAGGATTCAATTTTAGCGGAGGCTTGCGGCTTACACCCGAATTTGCCGCCTTGCTCGTTGGGTTGGTGATGTACACAGCTGCTTTCATCGCCGAGGTCGTGCGCGCCGGAATCCAGGCTGTCGATCGCGGGCAAATGGAAGCCGCCAGGGCGACTGGGCTCTCACAATTTCAAGTTCTTGGTTTAGTAATCATCCCTCAGGCACTGAGGGTGATTATCCCACCCATGATTAGTCAATATCTTAACCTCACCAAGAACTCCAGCCTGGCGTTAGCTATTGGCTACGCCGATGTTTTTAATGTTGGCCGGATCATGATCAACCAGGCGGGCCGTGCGGTTCCGATTTTCGGCATGGTCATGGTGACATACTTGATGATGAGCCTGATCACCTCCCTGATACTTAATATATATAACCGTCGAATCCAGTTCGAGACGAGGTAGCTGTGAGTTCCACTGAGGGGCGCCTTGCGAAAAATAACAAACCACCAGCATCGTTGGGTTTGCTGGAGTGGATACGTCGCAACCTCTTTAATAACTTGATCAATTCAGCCCTGACAATCGTCTCATTAGCCCTTCTATTCGTTATCGGCCGTGCAGTGATTGTATGGGTATTTTTCGTCGCCGATTGGCGACCAATCTATAGCAACCCTCTAATCTTTATGGTTGGCCAGTACCCTCGTGAGCAGATCTGGCGGGTCGGTGTGAGCCTGTTCTTGGTGTCCTTCCTGACCGGAGTGAGCTGGGGACGTTGGCGTGGCATCATGCGTTCCTTCGCTATGCTACTGGCGGGGGGTTATGTCGTTCTAACCCTCCTTCCTGTCGGCGGATTGATGGGCTCACTAACGTTCCGCCTCTTCTTTATTGGCAATGTCGCTGTGATCTACCTCGGCTTTCTCCTGGGTACACGAACCTTTGTCACAGGGGCATGGGTGCTCATAGGTTGGCTGGTATCCCTGTTAGCGATACCAGTATTGCTGCGTGGTTGGGGAGAAAGCGGTGCAATTCCCATCGTTGATACTACGATGTGGGGTGGCCTGATGGTAACCCTCTTACTTGCCGTCGGCGGCATCTTGCTCTCCTTCCCGATTGGGGTCCTTTTGGCATTGGGTCGAAAATCCTCACTTCCAATCATCCGCATCTTCAGCACCGCGATCATCGAAATGGTACGGGGTGTCCCACTGGTCACGATTCTGTTCATGTCCTCAATCATCCTGGCGCTATTCTTGCCACCCGAACTGCGCATCGATCGCCTCGTGCGGGCCTTGCTTGGAATGACCCTGTTCAGCGCAGCCTATACCGCAGAAAACGTGCGCGGTGGGCTTGCCGCCGTGACCGAGGGACAGATCGAGGCGGCGCGTGCTGTCGGGCTTAACAATTTTCAGACCACACTTTTAATTGTCTTGCCCCAGGCTTTGCGAGCCGTGATCCCTGCCATCGTTGGGCAATTTATCGCTCTCTTCAAAGACACAACGCTGGCGATCATCGTAGCGATCAACGAACTACTTAATATTGGTAAGTCGGTTCTGCAGTCCGACGTTGAATATCTTCAACTACAGTTCGAGATTTATATTTTTGTTGCGGCCATCTTCTGGGTATTCAGCTACTTGATGTCCTTCGCCAGCCGCCGGCTTGAGACCGCGCTTGGTGTGGGAACCCGTTAGGCAGGAGATCCACATGAGTGAAACCATCATCCTGTGCAAAGACGTCAACAAGTGGTTCGGTAACTTCCAAGCGCTGAAAGGCGTGGATATGGAAGTTGAAAAAGGTGAGGTGATTGTCATTTTTGGTCCCTCCGGCTCCGGCAAGTCAACCTTTATCCGCACCATCAACCGCCTGGAAGAACACCAACAAGGGACGATCATTGTTGACGGCATCGAGCTCACGCATGATGTGCGTAATATCGCCGCCATTCGCAGTGAGATCGGCATGGTCTTTCAGCAGTTTAACCTCTTTCCACATCTGAGCGTGCTGCAGAACATCACGCTGGCACCAATCTGGGTTCGCAAGTGGCCTAAGGAGAAGGCCGAAGAAGTGGCGCGTCAACTGCTCGAACGAGTCGGCATCCCTGAGCAGGCGGAGAAATTCCCCGCCAATCTCTCCGGTGGTCAACAGCAACGTGTGGCAATTGCACGTGCGCTGGCCATGCAGCCCAAGATCATGCTCTTCGATGAGCCCACCTCGGCTCTCGATCCGGAGATGATCAAAGAGGTGCTTGATGTGATGGTCGAACTGGCGAAATCCGGGATGACCATGCTGGTCGTGACTCACGAGATGGGTTTTGCGCGAGCCGTAGCCGACCGCATGTTCTTTTTTGATGAGGGCCTGGTCGTTGAAAGTGGTACCCCCGACGATATCTTCAAAAATCCGAAAGAAGACCGCACCAAGCTCTTTCTTTCTCAAATCCTCACCCACTAATTCAAAAAGCCCCGTGCGGGGCTTTTTTTTTATATCTTGCAGATCAGGACTCACCTTATGCCTGTATCAATGTCGATATCCAATTCCGTCACTTGATTCGCCATGATTTCAATCTCTTTTGGCAGTCCCGCAGCATGATCGATCCCCAGGTGATTGATATCAACCACATAGACTCCTACCGGTAATTCCACCTGATAGTTCCCATCATCCTGAATTGCGACCTGCTGCAGTTCGCGTTTGCCTTTTCCGTCGAAGATCACAACCTTGCGCCCGGCGAAGACCTCTGGCCCAGGAGTCGGTTCTTCAACCCCCGGCCCAACAACGGGAATGAGCGGTCCGATGGTCACGCTCCCGCGTAATATCCCAGTTTGAAGATTGGCTGGGCTACACGCCGCTACGCTAATGGCGAGAATCATGCTGATCCATCCCAGATGACATTTTCCTAAGGTCCGCACGATCTACCTCCGACCTCACTTACCCCGAGTTGTGCTCTATATGATGACGATCCCTAAGGTGGTTTGGTTCCCTGAGCGCAGATGCCCACGGGCTGGCCAATAGGGTATCATGTTGCCCATGAGAAGTGAGTGGAAAGCATGAAAGGATCCAATGCGCGCCGCTAGTCCCAGCCTGGAGTTCCTCACCGGTGCACGTGACCAACTCCCTATCCTGCTCGGCGTTGTACCTTTTGGGATCATTTTCGGTGCCCTGGCTCGCAGCCTGGGAATTCCGGCGCTGGAAGCGCAGGCTTTTTCGTTGTTGATCTTCGCCGGAAGCTCGCAATTCATTGCCGCAGGACTGATTGCTGAGGGTACCCCGGCGTTCGTTGTTGTGCTGACCATTCTCCTGGTTAATTTGCGCCATATTCTCTATAGCGCCACGCTGGCACCGTACCTCAGCAAGCTCAAATTTCGCTGGAAAATCATGCTCGCGTGGCTACTCACAGATGAAGCCTTTGTCGTATCGTCGGTGCGCTATCAGCGCCCCCATGAAGGTTACCCCCACTGGTATCTTTTCGGAACCGGTCTGGCCTTGTGGGCTTCCTGGCAAATCAGCACATTTCTCGGCATTACGCTGGGATCAATCGTCCCGGGTACCGCCTTGCTCGATTTTGCCCTACCCGTCACATTCATCGCCCTACTGATACCAACCTTGAATGATCGTTTCACCCTAGTTGTAGCGATCACCGGTGGTATTTTATCCGTCCTGTTCTCTACGCTGCCTTTCAAGTTGGGGCTGATGATCGCCATTCTCATGAGTGTGGGCCTGGGTGTATTGCTCGAGTTGCGCCAGGACGCTCCCATACGAGAAGGAGAATCGTCATGACCACCTCCTACTTATGGACGATCATCCTGGGTGGTTTGGTGGTAACGTACCTGATCCGGTTATCCTTCATCTTACTGATCCCGTTTGAGCGCCTCCCTGAGCGCTTTCGACGCGGGCTGCGCTTCGTCCCGCCCGCCGTGCTTGCCGGCTTGATCGCACCCGCGCTTTTATTGCCTGAGGGTAGCTGGGATCTCACGCTGGGTAATGAGAGATTATTGGCGGGCATTGTGGCAATCGTATTGGCAGTACGGACAAAGAATATATGGCTCACCATAACCATAGGAATGCTCAGTCTGTGGATTTTCTCGCTAGTTTAAGTAGAACATCACTTGGATTCTAGAGCAGGGATGCTAGTCTGATGGACGTGAAAGAGCAACCTTCATTGCGGCGCTACGCCTGGCTTTCCATCCTGGCCGCATTAATTACGATTGCTATCAAATCCCTGGCATATTGGTCGACACGATCGGTTGGATTGCTTTCGGATGCCCTCGAATCAGGTGTCAACCTGGTAGCCGCAATAACCGCCCTGGCTGCGATCATCATCAGTGCTCTTCCAGCGGATGAAGATCACGCCTATGGCCATCAAAAAGTCGAATACCTTTCCAGTGGCGCAGAAGGCGCATTGATCAGCCTGGCAGCGATATCAATATTTATCGCTGCGATCCAACGTTTAATTAACCCTCTGGCCCTCCACAGGCTGGGATTGGGTCTCGGATTGGCCGCAGGTGCCTCCCTGATCAACCTGATTGTAGGATGGACTTTAATCCGCATCGGTAAACGCCATCACTCCATCGCGCTTGAAGCCGATGGGCACCATCTACTAACGGATGTATGGACATCCGTGGGCGTTCTCATCGGCATTGGCCTGGTCGCCCTCACCGGTTGGTCCATCCTGGATCCGATCGTAGCGATGCTGGTCGCCATCCAGATCGGGTGGACGGCCTACCAGTTATTGCGGCGCTCGGCACTGGGCTTGATCGATACCGCCTTACCGCCGGCGCAAGTTGAAGCCATCGAAGAGATCCTTCGTGGATACGAGCGGGTTCAGTTCCATGCCCTGCGGACTCGCCAGGCAGGCTCGCGCTGCTTCGTCTCTGTCCATATACAAGTTCCAGGAGAGTGGAGTGTACAGCAGGGACATGACATCCTGGAGCAGATCGAATCACAGGTTCGTGCCTTGATCTCGAATGTCACCGTATTCACCCATCTAGAGCCGCTTGAAGATCCACTTTCCTGGAGTGACCAGGAACTTGATCGAGTTCCCGAACCAGATGAAAAGAGAATTGATAACTAATTGCTAGCTTTGATTTGACAGCCGTTTCCCAACGTTAATGCAAGCGAATATCCCTGCGCCTGTGCCGCATCCTTGAATCGAAAGGCGATCCGCTTACTGTCATCGATGATTCGGCTTGTCTCACCACCCGTCCAAGTGCTGATGCTCGCCGGGCGCACTACATCCCCCACCCAGATGGTTGATCCAGCCAAATCAACCTTGAATAAGGTTCCATTGTCAAGCGGCCAATCGAGGCGTAGCGCTTGCAATAAGGTTGACTCGAACGTATCACTCTCAAGCATCCAGCTAATTTGATCACGATTAAGCATGAAACCTGAAAGGCGGTAGGAATTGCAAAGCGAAGGGGATTGTGTCTCTGTCGGTTCAGCCTGTATCGCAGGCAGCGTTGTGGGCGTCACTGTCGGAGGGGAGTCTGTGGGCGTGGGACTGGATAGAAGCGCGGTTGGCAATGAGCTTGGCTGGCCTGTTCCAACACCCCCTTGCTGCGCCGGTGCCATCGTCGGCGTGAGCGTGCTCAAGTCTTCGATTGCTTGCAGACTTTCGACCGTCGCCATCACTGCCGTCTCCAGGGATTCGTCCGTTGGAAAATCCTTCCTTTTTTGAAGGTCATCCACTCCACTATCAAACTGAGCTACAGGCGGAGACTCGCTTGCCCCGCGCCCAATCGCTCCCATCAGGGCAACGAACCCCAGGGTCGCTGCAGCCGCCAGTGGCACCACGCCCAGGATCCAGGGGATCAGTTTCAGACCCAGTTTTGGAGCAAGCTTGGGTTTAGAGAATCGTTCCAGCATCTGGATGGAGGCGCCAACCAATGTTGCCGCAAAGGGCGCCAGTTCAGCACGCGGCAGGTGGCTCTGCACACCCGGTTTGAGTCCCCCGGTCTCGGGGTCAATCACCTTTTTAAGCGATTCGTGGAAGGCCAGGTTGAATGCACGCATCGACTTGTAACGGAAGTTAGGATCTTTGGAAAGTGCTCTCAGCAGCACTTCTTCAACCGCATCAGGAAGATTGGGGTTCACCAATCGCGGTCGCGGTAAGGGCTCGGTGGCGTGCTTCAAGGCCAGCTTCATCGGCGTGGTGGCATCGAAGGGCAACCGACCGGTGCAAAGTTGGTAGAGCACGACTCCCAATGCATATTGATCGGCCCTTGGCGTGACCTTATGCCCCAGGATTTGCTCCGGCGCCATGTAAGCCGGAGTGCCGATCAGTGTCGAGCCTGTCAGGTTAATCGAGGCGTCGAGCACGTAAGCAAAACCAAAGTCAGAGAGCCAGGCATTGAATTTCTCATCGATCAGGATGTTGGCGGGTTTGACGTCGCGATGGACCACACCAAAAGCATGTGCGTGTTCCAGCGCGGCAGCCATCTGATCGATGATGCGCGATCCTGCTGCGACCGAGATCGGTCCTTGACGCAAGCGATCCTCCAGGCTGCCAATGTTCATAAAGGGCATGACCAGGTACATCGAGTGGCGCTCGCGCCCATAATCCAAGACCGGGACGATGTTGGGATGCCGCAAGCTGTGCATCAGCTCGGCCTCGCGCTCGAAGCGAGCTCGGAATTTGGGTTGGTTGCTGAGGAAAGGGGAGAGAACCTTGATGGCGACGGCCTGGTCGTGCTCAGGGTCATAGCCACGATAGACGGTCGCCATCCCGCCCTCTGCAATTTGCAGCAGGACGTCATAACGACCGATCTTTCGACCTGCAAACCCCGCCATTACGCCCTCGTGTGTGCGTCCCCCAGTCATTCAGGCGTGCAATCTCAGTGCCAGACAGGCCTGAGCCGACCTTCAAGGCGATCTTGTTGATCAGCCTCATTCCCTCAGGAAGCGTGAAGGCATATTCAGATTAACACGCCTATCGAGGTATTGAGCTTACAAACAACTTCCAGAATTTATGGGAGGGATTGATGGGAAGGCATGCAACTTTAGGACCAGAATAGTCAAATGGCTGACCGACATTATTCTTTTGCGATCAAACCTTCAGTTGCGCCACAATTAATTTATCAAGGCGGCGGAGGCCCACAATAGTGCGGGTTCGATGGTGGGAGCTCTTCGCAATTCTTCTTTGTCGGCTCGGGGGGAGGCGGAGCCGTGGGCGGAGGAGAAGTTGGCGGAGGCGCAGACGTGTTCGTCGGCGGAGGCGCCGGCGTGTTCGTCGGCAGCGGCGCAGGCGTGTTGCTTGGGGCTGGGGTGGAGGTCGGCTCACCCGGAGCGGATGTGTCCGTTGGGGCTGATGTTGC
>JBFFQB010000039.1:0-24793 GCA_041573795.1 Anaerolineales bacterium | reverse complement strand
GCGGATCTTGTCATCGGGCATCACGCGCATGTATTACAGGGCGTGGAACATTACGGCGATGGCGTTATCGTTTATGGGCTGGGAAACTTCGCCTTTGAAGATGGTGGTGTTATTGAAAGTGGTTTGATGAATATCTGGCTCGATACAGAGAAGGTCCGCTCGCTAGAATTTATCCCCCTGATCATTGCGCCCGATGGTCAACCCACCCCTGCCGACCCAGGCCAATCCGAAAATATCAGACTGAACTACTATAGTCTCAGCCGAACGCTTGCACCTTAATGTCCTCGTTCACGATTGGAAATCACCCTTTGCAAAGAGAAAATATTGACACACATTAAGAATAATAGTACAATTGTTCTATAGCCGGTGGGCGAAAAAAAGATGATACCGACCGCCCTGGTCGGAACCGAAAAATTGCCCCCCATCGGAAAGGAGCTTCCCATGTTTCATAAAGTGATTCTTGTTGGTAATCTGGGTCGAGACCCCGAGATGCGCTACACGCCCTCTGGTACGGCCGTGACCAACCTCTCGGTCGCCACCAATCGCCGATTCACGGATAGTTCAGGTGAACAGCGCGAGGAGACGGTTTGGTTCCGTGTCTCCGTTTGGGGTAAACAAGCTGAAAATGTCAACCAATATCTTCGCAAAGGCCGTCAAGTGTTAGTTGAAGGCCGCCTCGTACCTGACGAGAATGGTAACCCGAGAATTTGGAACCGCCAGGACGGCACACCAGCCGCTTCCTTCGAGGTCAGTGCCATTGAGATCCGCTTCCTTGGGGGTCGAGACGATAGCTCGTTCGAAGCCAGTGAACCTGCTGGGGGGCTTGGGCCTGAATCAGAGGACGAAATCCCCTTCTAACCTCAATTCAATGATTGTCCTCCGCCAGAACAATTCGGCGGAGGACAACGACTTTCGCACGGAGCAATCCTATGAGCAAATCCCCCAAGAAACCACCCGCAGGTGGACGACTACCTGTACAAATTCCGGGTAGTCTGGCCGCAACCTATGCCAATTTCGCTTTAGTGACCAACTCACGCTCAGAGATCGTGATCGATTTCGCACAGGTCATGCCGCAAACTCCCCAAGCGCGCGTGCAGGCACGCATTGTGATGACCCCCTTCAACACCAAGCTGTTTTTACGGGCATTGCAGGATCACATGGATCGTTTTGAAGCACAGTTCGGTGAGATCGATATCCCTGATAGCAGCTCATTGGCAGATCAATTGTTCAAACCTTCTTCACCAGATTCCGACAAGGAGACATAAGCGGATGGATCAACTCGATTCGATCGGTGAGCGTATTCGACAACATTTAGAAGATAAGAACACGGCCCGCGAACGAGCGCTCCAGCTTTCACGCAAATTGATCCGCAGTTGTTCGAAAGCCATCCGAGCCGTCCATCGTCGCGAACAAGAGACCACCATCGCTCTCCTCGACGAAGCGCGAAACCTGGCGGATGAGCTGCAAAGTGCCCTATCAGAGTATCCCGAGCTCTTGCATGCCGGTTATACCCAATCTGCACTCAAGGAATTCGCGGAAGCCAGCATCGTCCACCATCTTGTTTCGGGAGAGGTGCTACCTGAACCGGAAGCCCTGGGTGTAGGCTACGTACCTTACATGGGTGGTCTGGCCGAGGCTGCGGGTGAAATGCGACGACGTATCCTCGATATCCTGCGTCACGATGAACTTGACGAAGCCGAACGCCTGCTTGACGCCATGGACGAAATTTACGGATTGCTGGTTACCATAGACTATCCCGATGCGCTTACCAACAACATCCGTCGCACCACCGATATGGTCCGAGGTGTGACCGAAAGAACGCGTGGCGACCTCACCACCACTTCACAACAACGCGATCTGAAACGCGCCCTCGAAGCTGTTGAGCAAAAACTGGATAAATCTTAGCGTATGGCACCCTCACTTGTGCGCGCCTCCGAACTTGGCACCTTCGCATTCTGTCAGCGCGCCTGGCACTATGCCCGGTCAGGGGTTCCACTTGAACATCTCGATCGAACTCAACGTGGTATTGACTGGCATAACCACGTCGAAAAAAGAACCCGTTCCGCTACCTTCCTGATACGAGCCGGTGCGCTACTGCTGCTGTGCGGAACGCTAATCCTCTTCATCGCTCCATCGTTCAGTTAGACCCCGATGACTGCCTATCTCCTCTCCGCATTGTGCCTACTCATTGGATTACTCTTTTTGACCCTTGGAATGCGCGGCCGGTCATCACTACCGCTCGGCCGCATTGTCTACATCGATTCAAAGCTGCTCAAATCAACTGCAGAAACTTTCTATGATCCGGAAATAAATCTGGCCGGACGCCCAGATTTTCTTATCAAAACCCGGCGCGCGACGATACCGGTTGAACTGAAATCCTCTCCTGCACCACCTCAACCCCATGATGGGCACATCCTTCAGCTGGCTGCATACTGTCATCTCGTTGAGTCAGCGCTAGGACATCGGCCGCCCTATGGAATTGTGCGCTATCGGGATCGTGCTTTTCGTATCAACTATACAAGCAGCCTGCGCAAGGCATTACTTAAAGCGCTAGCGATAATCCGACAATGCGGGAGTAATGCACCGGACCGCTCGCATGGACAACCACAACGGTGTCGGTCCTGTGTTTATCAAACCTCCTGTGATCAGTCTCTCGTGTAACTCTTTGAACCTGTGCGCTGTCGCATATAATTGACCCTATGATCTCATCAGAAGCTCCCCCAAAGAATTTAGCCATCGCCGCAAATCCGCAACGGCCAGAAGCGCTGGATATTGCGACAAAGATCCACGACTTTTGCAAGCAGCGGGGAGTACAGAGTCGCCACGCTTCACTGTTCGACGAGGAGATGCGTACCTATGTTGAGTCAGGTGAAGCTGATCTCCTCATCGCGCTCGGAGGGGATGGAACCATGCTTCGAGCCGGGCACCTCTGCGCACCAGCAAATGTTCCAATCCTGGGGATTAATCTTGGCGGTTTGGGATTCTTAATTGAGGTAAAACGCGATGAATGGATCGATGCACTCGATAGAGTGCTGCGAGGTAAATTCTGGATCGAGACACGCATGATGCTCACCGCCGAGCATTACCACGACGAAAAATTGATGGGATCGTGGGACGTGCTGAATGAGTGCGTGATCGGGCGGGGAGAAATGGTCCGTCCGGTACACTTGAGTGCAGAAATCGATCATCAGCGTATTACAACCTATGTCGCCGATGGCCTGATCGTCTCAACCCCAACAGGGTCAACAGCTTATGCATTGGCTGCGGGTGGGCCGATCCTGCCCCCAGAACTACGGAACATCCTGCTGGTTCCTATTGCGCCGCATCTATCCGTCGATCGGGCGATCGTGATGCATGAGGGTTCGGAAGTCACAATCACCATACGCACTGACCATCAGGCCTCTTTAAGCATCGATGGGCAGGAACCGGTCAAACTTCAGGATGGGGATACTGTTCGTGCCCGCGCAAGTCAGCATGAGGTAAACTTCGTTCGGCTGGGCGAAGCCGATTATTTCTATCGCAACATCACTTCACGGATGAACGAAAATCCATCCGCAGGAGCTCCCGCGTGACCGAAACCGCACTTTTCTGCGTTAACCATCCCACTCGAGAAACCACGCTGCGCTGTAACCGCTGCGAGAGGCTGATCTGTGCACAATGTGCCGTCCAAACGCCGGTTGGCTACCGTTGTAAGGAATGCGTGCGCGGGCAACAAAAAATCTTTGATAACTCTATGGCAATTGATTATCCCGTTGCAGCCGTTGTTTCTATGATCGGTGTAGGTTTCGCAACTGCCGCCCTGGATTTTCTAGGTTTTTGGGGGTTATTCGTCGCCCCTGTTGTCGGAGGGGGAATCGCCGAAATCATTCGTTGGGCCGTCCGTCGACGCCGTAGCCGGCGGCTCCCGCTGGTCGCTATCCTCGGAGGGGCTGTCGGTGTGCTGATCTATCTCGGCATCACTTCCCTTCCCTATCTTTACTATTTCCTCCTGGCTGACGACCCCACCTTTACCAGCGTAGGCAGCATCTTACTCACTTTCGCCTGGCCGATTGGCTACGGCATTGTCATCCTGAGTACGATGTATTACCGCATGAGAGGACTCCGCTTCTAGCAGTCATGCTCTCCGAACTGCAAATTCGCGATTTCGCCATTATCGACAACCTGGCGTTGAACTTCAACGCAGGCTTTATCGTGCTGACGGGTGAAACTGGAGCAGGAAAATCGATCATCATCGACGCGGTCGAAATGCTTCTCGGCGGACGAGCCGACACCTCGCTTGTGCGGACGGGAGCAGAGGTCGCCTTCGTTGAAGGAACCTTCCAGCTTGAGGCTAGCATACAGCCCTCCGTGGAAGCCATCCTGGAACGGGAAGATCTTCAAGCAGAACCCGGCAGCGTGCATTTGAGCCGGGAGATTCGTCGTGAAGGTCGAAATATTTGTCGGGTTAATGGAAGAGTCGTCACCCTGGCTTTACTAAGCGAGATTGGGGAACGGTTGATCGATGTTCACGGACAATCTGAACATTTAAGTTTACTGCGCGTACGTGAGCATCTGACGCTACTCGATCGCTATGCGAATGTCGATCAAGTTAAACAGGAGTTTACAGCTCTGTACATGCGGCTAACAGCGCTGCGAAGAGAATTGGCATTACTACGCGAAAAGGAAGTTAACGCTGCCCGGCAGATCGAATTTCTCACCTACCAGATTAACGAAATCGAGGCAGCCGCGCTCAAACCCGATGAAGAACAGGCGCTGCTCGAAGAACGAACCCGCCTGGCAAACGCCGAACGTCTGGCGCAGCTGAGTGAGCAGGCGCTAGCTTTCTTGGATAATGACATCGACACACAGGCTTCCGCCCTCGATCTTACCGGACGAAGCTTTGAACTGCTTGGGCAACTCAAAGGGATCGATGAGAGCCTACAGGATGCCGTTGATCGCAGTCAAAGTGTTCAAGATCAGCTGGTGGACTTGGTGCGTGAGCTACGCCGTTATCGCGACAGCGTCGAGTTCAACCCGCAACGTCTCGAGCAGGTCGAGGAACGTTTGAATTTGATTCAGGATCTGAAACGAAAATATGGCGACAGTGTGGAAGCCATCCTTTCCTCTGCGCAAATGGCGCAAACTGAGCTCGATCAGATCAGCCATGCAGAAGAACAGGTAGAGAAACTCATTCAGCAAGAGGCTGTGCTGCTAAAAGATTTAGGTAATAGCGGTGCGCTTCTCTCTCAGAAGCGCAGAGAGGCCGCAGAAGAACTGGGTCGCTCGATTGAACAGGAACTTGGTGATCTCAAGATGGCGGGGGCGCAGTTTGGCTTCAACCTTACCTGGCGTGATGATCCGGACGGGGCGCCGGTAGAGAATAGACGGTTGGCATTCACCGAACGCGGTTTTGATCAACTCGAATTCCTTGTCGCCCCTAATCCTGGCGAAGGTCTCAAACCGCTGGTCAAGATCGCCTCAGGTGGTGAAACCTCGCGCCTCATGTTGGGATTAAAAGGTGTGCTTGCCAAAGCAGATCAAACACCAACGCTGATATTCGATGAGATCGACCAGGGCATCGGTGGAAGGGTCGGCGCAATTGTCGGAGAAAAACTCTGGCGCCTGGCGGCTTCACACCAGGTCCTCTGTATCACGCATCTCCCCCAACTTGCAGCCTATGGCGATCAACACATTAAAGTTGAAAAGCTGATCGAAGGCGGGCGGACGCTCACCCGTACACGCTCGCTCAACCCCGAGGATCGGATCCCTGAGATGGCAACTATGCTCGGCGATGTCAGCGACGCGAACCTCGAAAGCGCCACAGACCTGCTGCACAGTGCCAATGCCTTCAAGCAGAGCCCGGCATGATGGGCACTGACGCGTAAACGAAACGGGCGGCCGACTTGGCCGCCCGTCCGCATACATCTCAAATGTGAAAGCCTACACTGTCACAGGTTCTTCTACTTCTACCGGGGTGCTGCTCTCCGTCTTACGGAACACCAGCCCTTCCTCATCAACATAGTCCACCAGTACGTTGTCGCCTTCAGAGAACTCTCCCTGCAGGATCTTGACCGATAGCGGGCTCTCTACAAACTTCTGCAAAGCCCGTTTAAGCGGTCTTGCTCCAAAGGATGGATCGTAACCCTCCTGGGCTAGCCAGCTGCGAGCAGAGTCAGTTAAAGAGACCTTGAGACCATGTTCGGAGAGTCGTTCGCGAACATGCGCCATTTGAAGTTTAACGATCTTTTCCATGTCCTCAGGCAAAAGCTTACGGAAAATGATCACTTCATCGACCCGGTTGAGAAACTCGGGCCGGAATGTGTCTTTCAAGGCCCGTTCAATTTTCTCTTCCGCTTCCCGGTCTTCGCCCTCGCCGGTTTGCTGGAAGCCGAGCGTTCCTGAACGGGTCACAAACTCTGTGCCCAGGTTCGAGGTCATGATCAAAACCGTATTGCGGAAATCAACAATGCGCCCCTGCCCATCTGTCAGACGACCATCATCAAGAATCTGTAAGAGTGCATTCCAGACTTCCGGATGCGCCTTTTCGATCTCATCGAAAAGCACGACCCGGAAGGGTCGACGTCGGACCGCTTCTGTGAGCTGGCCGCCTTCCTCATAACCAACATATCCCGGCGGAGCACCAAACAGTCGCGAGACCGTATGCTGCTCGCGATACTCACTCATATCGATGCGCACCAGGGCATCTTCATCATCGAACAAGAACTCGGCTAACGTCTTGGCCATTTCGGTTTTGCCAACGCCAGATGAGCCGAGGAAGATGAAAGAGCCAATCGGTCTGCGGGGGTCTTTCAAACCCGCACGTGCGCGTCGAATGGCATCCGCCAGTGCGTTGATGGCTTCATCCTGACCGATGATGCGTTCATGCAGACGCTCTTCCATATTTAAGAGCTTCTGGGCTTCGGTTTCCAACACCTGGCTGACGGGTATCCCCGTCCACTGGGCTACAACTTCAGCGATATCGCTCTCTTCGACGAGTTCATCAAGCTGGTGCTCCGCCTCCCAGGCGTCCAGTTTTTCCTTGAATTCTGTCTCCATGCGTAAACGCTGGGCTTTCTTCTCAGCGGCGCGTTCATAATCTCGCTCGATGCCCGCCTGTTCTTCTTCGGCCATCAATCGATCGACTTCTGCCTTCGTCTCTTTGAGATCCTCCGGCAAGGAGTAGAGCGCTACCCGTAATTTCGCTGCCGCTTCGTCGATCAGATCAATCGCCTTATCAGGCAAATGACGATCGCTTACATATCTTTGACTGAGTCGCGCCGCAGCCACCAAGGCTTCATCCGAGAAACGAACCTTGTGATGCGCTTCATAACGATCGCGCAATCCTTCAAGCATCTCGATCGTTTCCTCGATCGTCGGTTCTTCGACGTAGAGTGGGGCAAAGCGGCGCTCCAGGGCTGCATCCTTCTCTATGTGTTTATGGTATTCATCCAGGGTTGTGGCGCCGATGCACTGCAGCTCGCCACGCGCTAATGCCGGCTTGAGCATATTGGAGGCGTCCATCGCGCCTTGGGCAGCACCCGCTCCCACCACGGTGTGTAATTCATCGATCATTAGAATGATCTCGCCTTCCGCCCGTTGGATCTCCTCGATCGAGGCCTTCAAGCGTTCCTCGAACTCACCTCGGAAGCGGGAGCCGGCAATCATTGCGCCTAGATCTAGCGCAACGACACGCTTGCCGCTGAGGATCTCTGGTACGTCATTGGTGGCAATCTTTTGGGCTAAGCCTTCAACGATAGCCGTTTTCCCAACCCCCGCCTCGCCAATCAACACCGGATTGTTTTTCGTCCGACGGGACAGGATCTGGATCAATCGCAAGATCTCGTCGTCTCTGCCGATCACAGGGTCGAGTTTTCCTTCCTTGGCCATTGTCGTCAGATCGCGCGAATATTTTTCCAAAGTGCGATAGCGAGATTCGGCCTTGCGGTCCGTCACCCGCTGGCCGCCTCGGATCTCTTTAACTGAATCATAGACGCGGTCTTTTGTGATGCCCTCTTCCGCCAACAAGCGCGAGATAGCCGTATTGCGCTCGGAAAGGATCGCCAGAAAGATGTGCTCGGTAGAGATATATTCATCGTTCAAGCGATTGGCCTCTTCGTTGGCCATGTCGACGACACGCTTCACGCGTGGTGTGATAAAGATCTGGCCAGCCCCACCGCCGTAAATATTGGCCTTGGGGCTACTACGCAGTTGCTGATCAATGAGATCGGTCAGCCTTTCCACATCAATGTTGAGGCGTTCCAGGATCTGTGAGATCGCACCCTGTGGTTGTTCAATCAAAGCCAGCAGGATATGTTCTGTATCAATTTGATTATGACCGTAACGCTGGATGATCTCAGCTGCACGCTGGGCCGCATCCTGAGCGCGTTCGGTAAATCGGTCAAACCGCATCATAGGATTACCCCTCCATCGGCACCCCTGCTGGTGCCCAATTCACCTTCATTATATCTATCTGGACGCAATCGACCATTAGAAGCGTATATGAATCCTCTGATTCTCATTATTTAGGAAACCGCGTTCCAAAGGACCCGGGGTTTCAAGGCCTTATCCCCCCATCACACCCATTCACATGTACAATTCCTCCCATGACCCACCCTGCCTCAAGGGCATTATTGCATTGGTACAGCGACCACGCTCGCGACTTACCATGGCGGGGAACACAGGATCCCTACGCCATCTGGGTAGCAGAGATCATGCTCCAGCAAACCCGCGTGGAGACTGTCATTCCTTACTATACGCGCTGGATGGCCCGATTTCCAACGGTCGAGGATGTAGCAACTTCCAGCATGGATGAGATCCTTCGCCTATGGGAAGGACTTGGATATTACCGCCGCGCCCATCATCTTCACAAAGCTGCGGTCAAGATCGTTGAGCAATTCAATGGGCAAATCCCCAGCTCTCAAAAAGCGCTCAAATCGCTGCCGGGGATCGGCGAGTACACCGCTGCTGCCATTGCAGCCCTTGCGTTCAACCACGATGCTGTCGCGCTAGATGGGAACCTGCGTAGAGTCTTTTCTCGTTTACTCGATCTGGAAATCGATCCGCGTCGACCCGAAGGGGAACGCAGGGTTCTAAGCTGGGCTGAAGATTTACTTCCTGCCGGCCAGGCCTCGGCCTTTAACCAGAGCCTTATGGACCTTGGCGCGATGATCTGTCTGCCGCGCCTTCCACGTTGTGAGGCCTGTCCCCTGGCGCCTTGGTGCCTGGCCTTTGAACATGGAACGCAACCCCTGCGCCCGGTGAAGAAACCCACTGAACCTTTGCCACACTATTATGCTGCTGCTGGAATCTTACGCCGGGAGAATCGCGTTTTGATTGGTCGCAGACCGGAAGATAAACTCCTGGGTGGGTTATGGGAATTTCCGGGAGGCAAACAGGATCCAAACGAAAGCCTTGAACAATGCTTACAGCGTGAACTTGAAGAAGAGCTCGGCATCGAGGTAAATGTCGGCGCGAAACTTGGCGAGTATGAGCATACCTATACGCACTTTCGCATCACCGTTCATGCCTTTTTCGCAGACATCATTACTGGTGAGCCTCAGCCGTTCGATCATCTTGAGTTGGCTTGGGTCCGCCCCTCTGAGTTTGTCCGCTACCCCATGGGAAAGATCGATCGCACCATCGCCAGGCAAATCTCTGGTGAGATTCTCTAGCGCTGTCGATTAGGATCAGCCGCGTTTCTCCTACTGCGATGGACCAGGAAAATTCCCCCGAGCACGACCAGGCCTCCGAATACCTCGATCCAGGCCAAGCCCTCTCCCAGCAATGGGATTGCAATCAGCGCGGTGATCACTGGTTGTCCTAGCAATGTCGGAGCAACAAGCGTCGCGGGAAGGTGTCCCTGTGCGTAATTAATTGCCAGCCAGCCCATGCCCTGGCTGAGAACTCCTACTCCAAGCAAACTCAAATATGCTTGAGTGGAGTAGCCCAAGAGAGGTTGCCGCAGGAGTAAATTAACAACCAAAAGGATCAGCGTGGCGCTCAAACCTGAAAGCCAAAAATATGTGAGTGCGCTGAGGTTGCGCCTGCCGCGTTGGGTGACCAGAAAATAGCCTCCGTAGAAGATCCCTGCCAGTAATCCCAAGAAGGTTCCCAGCCCTAAATCGAATGCCTGCAAGGCGTCAAAGCCCAAGACCAAAGCCGCCCCGGCCATTGCGGTCACAAGCCCGATCCAGAATGTGTAGGGCAATCTCTGACGATAGAACAATATCGCACCCAATCCCACCCACATTGGCGCGGTATTCGCAAGGAGCGTCGGGTTCGTCGCTCCACTTAATACAACTCCCGTGGACCAGAGAGATAAGTCAATAGCAAATAACAGGCCTCCCAAGATGGCAATCCGCACCTCCTGCATGGGAAGCGAGGGGTGTCCACGTCGAGCAAGAAGGAATGCGGGTGTCAGGACCAGCAAACCTATTGCCATCCGGTAAAACGCTGCCACAGTGCCCGGCACACCTGCCAGCCGAATGAAGATGGCTGAGAAGCCAATCGACAAAAGACCAAAGGCCAGGGCTAGATATGCACCGGTTTTGGGGTTGGAAGACACGAGGGACAACCTCCCTTTCCAGGAAACTCCATTGTACTCTGACTGATAGACTCCTATCCTGATCAGACACAGATTGGAGCTACAGCAGATTCGACCTAGAATCCTGATCACGTTCAGGATATTGGAGAAACACGATGAGCTATGCACAACGCACAGACCATTTGAGAGCCGAGGGGGCATACTTTGTTTTGGCCCAAGCGCAGGCACTAGAGGCCGAAGGCAAAGAAATCCTGCACCTCGAAATCGGTCAGCCGGATATTGACACCTATGATTCTGTCGCCGCCGCAGGAGTTGATGCAATCCAGGCAGGCTATACGCGCTATAACCCCCCTGCGGGCATCCCCGAACTTCGCCAAGCCATCGCTCAAAATGTAAGCCAACGCATTGGCATGGCGATAACCCCTGAGCAAGTCGTCATCAGTCCCGGGGCGAAACCCAACCTTTTCTTTCCTACCCTGGCGCTCATTGAACCAGGCGACGAAGTCCTTTATCCTGATCCCGGTTTTCCCTCTTACGCCGCAATGATCGGCGTAGCTGGCGGCAAAGCCATCCCTGTCCCTCTGGTGGAAGAGGCCAATTTCTCATTCGATCTGGAAGCCTTCGACCAATTGATCTCATCCCGCACCCGCATGATCATCCTGAATTCACCCGGAAATCCCACCGGGGGTGTCATGCCGCTCTCGGACCTGGAGCATATTGCCGATGCAGCCCAAAGGCATGATTGCTGGGTGATCTCGGATGAGATCTACAGCCGCATACACTATCTTGAAGGCGATCTGCCCAGCATCGCCAGTCTGCCTGGAATGCTACAGAGGACAATCTTGGTCGACGGTTTTTCAAAGACCTATGCCATGACCGGCTGGCGGTTAGGCTATGGCGTGATGCCAGAGCAACTTGCCAGACGGGTCACACTCCTCGCGACTCATGCCTACGGTTGCACAGCACATTTCACCCAATACTCAGGACTGGAAGCGCTGCGAGGTTCACAAGCCCAAGTTGAGGCAATGCTTGCGCGTTACCAGCAGCGGCGAGATCGGATCGTTTCCGGGTTGAATCGCCTTCCTGGCATACAATGCCAACTTCCACAAGGAGCCTTCTACGCCTTCCCCAACATCAAGGCGACAGGGATATCTTCAAATGAACTTGCCAGTCGGATCTTAAACGAGGTCGGAGTCGCTTTGCTTCCAGGCACAGCCTTTGGTTCCGGAGGGGAAGGTTATTTGCGTCTCAGCTATGCCACCAGCCAAGAGCAAATTGAAGCTGCGCTTGAGCGTCTCACGCCATTCTTCGCCAGCCTGGCCTGATTTGATATTACTGTTGAACCCTTAGCAGATTCCCCCCAACCTGGCGAACCGCAACAAATCTCTCCTGGCTTTTGTATTCCTTCATGGGACAACACGATTGAAAGGATGGTGAGACTTGCGGCTGACAAGAATCCCCCCTGCGTTTGTACTTTTCTTCCTATCCCCGATGATTGGTGAACTCTTATCCGGTTCCGCCCCGCCAGTCGAGTTCTTTAACCCCTTTGGCCTTGTGATCCTGCCGGCGCTTTATGGCAGCGGGGCATTGCTGATTCGCGAACTCAGCCTGCGTTGGGGAAAGCGTTGGCCCACAATCCTTGTCCTCGGATTAGCCTATGGTGTTGTGGAGGAGGGCTTAATGGTTAAATCCTTTTTTGACCCGAACTGGATGGATCTGGGATTGCTGGGCGTCTACGGTCGCTGGATGGGAGTCAATTGGATCTGGTCCGTCTCATTGATGGTCTACCATGCTACAGTCAGTATTGCCATTCCCATCATGCTTGTCGAATTGATCTACCCGCATCAGCGCGACCAACCCTGGTTGGCACGCCGTGGTCGGGTTGGCCTCTCAGCGCTTCTGGTAGCAGTGGTCGCGTTCGGCTACTTTGCGCTCACCACCTATCGACCACCATTTCTGCATTATCTTTTTGCGATATTTACCACCATTGGATTGAGCTGTATTGGGCGTCATTTGCCGACACAATTCAAGTCGAAACAATTCCGAAGTGCGTGGAAGCCCTTTTGGATCGGAACTCTGGGCTTGGGTGGGATGACCGCGTTCTTCCTTTGCAGTTGGGCCCTGCCGGCTTGGGGCTTGCCACCTCTCCTGACCTTCCTGGCGCTAGCTATTGGAAGCACGACCTTCATATTATTGGTTTTGCGCGCCTCGGGCGGGGGCACATGGGACGATAAGGGGCGCTTTGCACTTGCGGCAGGTGCGCTCTCCTTCTTTATCTTGCTTGCGCCTCTTTCGGAAAACGATCCCTCCCGCTTGGACAACCCAGCAGGCATGACAGTTGTAGCCCTCCTGACCCTGGTAGCGTTAGTACTCTTGCGTTGGCATATCCATCGTCGTGAGACAGTAAAACTGTCAGCATCATGAAGAGACTTACACAGCCGAATCTACATGCGAGAGCGCACATCAGCGGGCTCAGAATCCCGATTTCTCCTCGGCCCAAAAACGATTGTCTGGTTACCTCAAAACCTTCAAGGGTCATGATCGACTGCACAAACGCGGCTCCGGTAGCTCACACCCTTCCATCGCCTCCTACTTGATGACGATCTAAACTCTTCCCCCCTTGACGGGTGCAAGATGTAAATACGAAGACTTCCTTCAATGCTGCGAAGGAAGTCCAGGCTAGGGATTGCAGATCAGCGTTATTGGAGAACCCTTTCAAGTTCAATCAGCATCACTTTCGCCATAGCCCCGAAACGCTGCTTTCTGGTCGAACATAATAAACTCAAACCGGGGTCCCTGTTGCGAGAGACCCCGGTTTTCTTGCGTTAGTTTTCCTGAACACCCTGGCGTACATCTCCGTCCCCCCAGATGGATGGATGCAGCCATAAACCCGAATCTTGATCAAATACCTCACCCGCCTTTATTGTGAGGATAAACTTCACCTCTTTTCCGGCCAGGGGAGTCAAGTCAATATTTACTTCTGTGTACCCGCCCTCATACGCCTCGTGCCATTTTCCAAGAGATTTGATATCGCCATCATCGATTTGATACCCCAACCGAAATTCAACCTCGCAGGCCGTGTAACCGTCGAGACAAGAGACCACGGTACGGAAACGGTCGCCTGATTGGATTTTTACTGCTGGGAAAGTGCCAGTCAGGTAGCCATCACTTATCCCTTCCGGGATCACCCAGAGACCTGCTTCGTTCTCGATTCGACCCTCTTCCATAGTTGGTGGATCAAGAAGGATGATGGAACCAGAGACATCATAACTTTCCGTCGGGCACTCAATCGTGCCGGCACCGCTGATCCACTCCGCATCACAGTAATGTTCGGCCAAGTCATAAACGATCTTCTTTGGCTTTTCCACTTTAACGATAACCCAGAAGGCATCCTTGGCGTTCGAACCCATGCCAAATACAACCCCTGAGTCGTTTCGCAATGCCCAATAGCCTGTATGCTTGCCGGTTTCGATCGGCGCAGTGAGCTCAATGGAAATGTCAATCGTCTGCCCTGGCTTGACGCTTGCCTTCAACGGTGTCACTTTGTCGCCCGTCATCCGGTCGCCACTGACATAAACCAGATCGTAATCTGTCGTCCAGGTGCAGCTTCCAATGTTCTTCAAGCGCCAGGTTTTTCGAAAATCTTGATCGGGCTTGAAGGTCGTCCCATCTGGCACGGTGACATCGCTGACAAACTTGACCCAATCGCATGGAGTCGTTGGTGTGGAGGTTGCTGTAGGCGTAGGAGTCTGCGTGGGTGTGGGTGTCGTGGTCGCAGTAGCTGTTGGCGTCGGTGGTTCCGGCAAGAATTGATAATCCCAACCAAACCTCGTCGCATCATTTGTTTCTCCCTCGGCAACTGTAACAGTTTGGAGTGCTTGCACTTCTCCGACGGGTGCGGACCAGGATCCCGGCAGCAGGATTCTTTGGTTGTCTCCCAGCGATGGATCAATGGATAGACAATAGGTTCCTGCCGCTAAATCAGGGAAGCGGAAGCTTCCGTCGGTGGATGTTTTCACCTCGCGCAAACCGACCGAGGGACATGCCCCCTCTCCTAGTCTAACAAGAACTTCTGCGATTCCAGGCTCATCGGCGGTAAAGATCCCATCAGCCAGAAAACCTCCCCCCGTAGTCGACAAACATCCTTCGGGTAGCACATTGAGTGCTGGGATTCCATTTTCACCAGATGCACAGAGATCATGCCAGACAGTGCCGCGGATCTCAGCCGCACTCTCCAGACCACTGCCGGGAACATCTTGTGGGGTTGGGGGCGATAAGGTGAACAAAGTCTTACCATAGGGCATAAACAGCATGACTGCGCCCAGGATCATCACGATCGTGATGAGAACGAATGCGGTCAAGCCAATAAGTATCCAAGTTAATTTTGAATTCATCATTTGCTTCTCCTCTATCTCCAGGTTGTTCATCAGAGGGTTCCATTCGAGCCCCCCTGTTATGACGTTTCTTCCAATAATTTGTTCCCATAGACCTGCCTACTTTGTATCCATGAGAAATCTGCTAAGGATTACCTTGTGCGAGCATAAATTACTGCTTACATGCCTCCGGGTCATCACCAACCTGTTACCACGTTGGAAACGATCGTTACGATCCTGTCACACCCGGCACACGCGTACATGCGACGACAATCGATATCTTCGGTTGAAAATCAGTATTGGAAGATGTACGTTCACTCGTCTGGCAAGTTGCCCACCACATCAATCCTTGGAATGCAGTTTTGGATAAGAGATCGCTGCGTACCGGGAAGCTGCCGACCCGATGAAAGTACTTGCACTTCCGACGCGTGTTCAAACCTTCGAAGTGCTGACTGAAGAAGACCAAGCTTATGTCTGCCGCCTGGAATGGCGGTTGTGACGTTGGGGGTTACCTCGCCCGAATCACAGGCGACTATTATCGGGCTCCTGATCGAATTGCCAGTGTTAATCGGGCTGGTCTATGGTGCGATAGGGCCGTGCGGCAGGCATTGCGCCAGCACGGCGAAAAGCCGCGCGCCTGTGTTTATTTAAACAAAATCGCATAACATCAAAGCTATGCGATTTTGGTGGATGCTGGACCGTTGATCCTGGATTAGATTGCCTTCATGCTGCGAATATCAACAACCTTATCGACGTGTGCTTCGAGAACATTGCGAAGCTCATCCAACTTCACGCCTTCTACTTTCAGTGTGATTTCTGCAGTACCAGTATCTTCACCGCGGGATGTTCCCAAGGCCAGGATATTCCCCCCAGCCTCATAGACGGCTGCAGCTAGCTTACTCAATTGCCCAGGGACATTCGGTACTTGCACGGTGATGCGAATACCCGGTTCATGGGCACCGAAGAGCTCAAGGAATATCTTAAACAAGTCGGTCTCAGTGACGATGCCGACAAGTTTTCCCTCACGCAGAACAGGTAAGCCTCCAATCTTTTTATCGGCCATGATCCTGGCTGCTTCCTCGAGCGGCGTATCAACATCGACCGTGATGACATCCGAAGTCATGATCTCATCTACCGTTACCTTAGACATCAAGTAATTCAATTCCCACATACTCAAGCTGGTTGCCTGGGAAGGGGAGGCATTCAGGACCTCACGCTCTGAGACCATGCCCACCAAGGCTCCTTTTTGATCAACCACAGGTAGGCGGCGAATCTTCTCATTTTGCATGAGCTCGTAGGCATCCATGATGGGAACATGCTTGTGAATGGTGATCACCGGATGTGACATACGTTCTCCCACTAGCATTATTTCAACCCTCCTGGCAGCTCAACGAGAGCGTTGAGCCGCAGCGCTATAGTTAAACTTTGGATTGATGGTATCGCTCCTGGATGGTGGGGATGAGGTACTCCTCGAACGCTCTTTCAACATTGAAATCCGGGCTCCACCCCCAGTCCTCCCGGGCGGCATCATCATCCAGATCAGCCGGCCAGCTATCGACAATAGCCTCGCGTTTGTAATCTGAGGAGAATGTGACCTCCGCTTTTGGAAAAGCCTCTTTCACATAGTCGAGGAACTGCTGTGCTGTCAGACTAAAGCTAGTTACGTTGTATACCTGGCGCGTAAGAACCTCGAGCGGTGCAGCCTCGAGCTCAATCAACGCTTTCACCGCATCGGGCATGGCCATGAAAGGCAGCTGCGCGGTCGGTTTGACAAAGCAAACATAGGGTTCCCCCTTTGCAGCATGGTGCAACATCTCCGGTCCATAATCGCTTGTGCCACCTGTAGGAACCGTTACTGCGCTGATCAAGCCCGGGAAACGCAGGCAGCGAAAATCGATTGGGCAGCACTCCCGCTCAGCTGCAAGTTGGCGATAATGTTCAGCGTAATATCGCCCGAGATGTTCACAATACAGCTTGTTGCAGCCATACATCGTGATTGGCCGGTTAAATTGTTGCTCACCGACGCGCTTTGCTGCCGCCTTGGCATCAAGATCGGTTATCCCATACACCGCAATTGAACTGGGATAGAGAAATTTGATCGAGCGCCGCTGCCAATTGGATTGCTCGACAGCCAGGTTCAATAAGTTCAGAGTCCCTTCCACGTTGACACGGTGGGCTGCCTCCGGCTTAAACTCTGCGCTTGTTGAAAGGACCGAGGCGAGGTGATAGATCGTTTCGATCTCATACTCTGTCACCAACCGCTCCAACAATCGCGCATCGAGGATATCTCCCTGGATAAACCGCGCGCACAGCGGTTTTAACTTATCGTCTAGCTCCTTGATGTCGAGTGCAACGATTCGGATATCCCCACGTTCAGCCAGGTATGAGATCAGTCCGTGGCCAACCTCCCCGTTCGCTCCCGTGATCAAAACCACACGTTGGCGCATGCCGGCTCCTATCCAAACGACAGTCTCTTTAAGTTAAAGTCTATTATGTTTTTCAGTACACTCACAGAGCGTTTCGTCACCCGTTTATTAAGGATTTTGATCTAAACATTGGCTCAAGTAAAGTACTGGTGAAGAACCAGCGGGTCATTATGCCCCGCTGATGATGTTCTAAAACCATTGCTGGCAGCCACAACTCACAAGCGATTAATCATGCACACTTTTCATTCCCACTTCGGTCAGCTCTACCTCCATGTCGATGAAACGCTTCGCCAATCGCTGCAGGTTTTCCGCAACCACCACCCCTTAAAGGAGTCCGAGCAGAAGGGTGTACTTTGGCGTTACATTACGCTTGGGAAAGGTGATGCAACTGTAGTTTTCTTTCCAGGCGCAGCCGGGTTTTACGATATATGGTGGCAACAACTCCTTGCTTTGGAGAATGATTTTCGCCTGATCAGCTTCAGTTGCCCTTCTGAAGATTCGCTTGAAGGTCTTCGCTCAGGCATAAACCCAATCCACTTCCGGCGAGCCGGATGGTGAAGGGAGCTGTAGTAGGGATGTTGGGTCAAGAACAAGACCTCGTCTAAATCCCTCTCATCCGAGCTCCGTCTGATACACTCTTGGACGAACCCCTTATTAACACGAAAACATTTACAGGACTGCCAAGATGCAAATCCGTTCCTTTGCTACTCCCGAAAGCCTATCTTCCAGTGCAGCTGAATTTGTTTGTGATGTGGCCCAGGAGTCTCTCGCTCGTGCCGGCATCTTCTCGCTCGTTCTTTCTGGTGGTTCAACCCCAGCGAGCACCTACCGAATGCTAGCCCAAGTATCTCGACAACGTTTATTGGATTGGTCAAAAGTGGAAATATTTTGGGGAGATGAGCGCTGCGTGGCACCAACCCACGAGGAGAGCAACTATCGCATGGCTTGCAAAACACTCTTGGACCAGATTTCAATCCCAGAAGAAAACCTGCACCGTATGGCCTGCGAGGGTGATCCTACTATAGGTGCACGGAACTACGAACAGACTTTGCGGTCACGATTCTCGGATCAAGCCTTACCCCGCTTCGACCTAATCCTGTTAGGGCTTGGTGAGGATGGACATACGGCCTCGCTCTTCCCAGGCTCAGAGATTCTTGAAGAGCGTGAACGCTGGGTTGCTCCCACATATGTCCCCCATCTTGATAGCTGGCGTATCAGCCTCACCTTTCCCCCTATCAACGCTGCGTCAACTGTGGTCTTCCTCGTGTCCGGCGAGAGCAAAGCCACTATCCTCAAGGAAGTTCTCGCTGCGCCAGCGCAAGCGATCTACCCGGCACAGCGGGTGGCCCCACAAGGCGAGCTGCTGTGGTTTATCGATCATGCTGCTGGGCAGCTCCTCAATACACCGAGTTAACCTAGTCACAAGCAGCCCAGCTGCGATCCTGCTCCACGAATCGGTTTCGTTATTATGTAAAGTTGTCGGTGGTCGTTATCCCTACCCGTGCAGCCCACCTTTCATTTCTGTAAGTAGGACTGCAGTGGGATAGAACCTTTCATGAAATATTGTTAGGATTTTGTAAGGTGGCATGCGTAACGGATGCCCCAGCACCTTATCAACTCAATACGCACCAACTCAACGACAAAGGCAAACCCATCGAAAGGTGGGGACGCAAAGCAAAAGGGTCTAACGCTGAGAGCTCAGCCAGGACAGCCTGCTACCGAAGCGAGATGGCATCTGTTGAAACATCCCGACCGTGTGGCAAGGAGACTGATCCGAAGCCCTGCGGTCGGTTTTGTTTTCACAAGGCGGAGGGGCCTGGTACGTGAAAACAGAGGTGCGGAGGGCGGAGGCCCACACTCTGAAGTGGGGAGTGCAGAGACGAAAAAGGTGATCTTAACGAAGGCGAGAGGCATGATGAAAACGCAGCAAAATCGAGGACAATCGCTTGTTGAATTTGCACTCATCCTGCCGGCGTTCCTGATGCTCATCATGGGCATTATCGAATTTGGTCGCCTGATGGTCACTTACGCAGGCGTGGCCTCCGCCAGCCGCGAAGCCGCCCGCTACGGAGCTACGGTTGGCGTAAACGCCTTTGGTATTGAACATTATGCCGATTGCGCAGGAATTCGAGCTGAAGCCAAGCGTGTCGCCGTGATCGCCCCGATCACTGATGCTGATATCACCATCCAATACGACAACCCTTCGACCGGCTTTTTCGAAGCCTCCTGCCCACCTACTCAATTTGAACTGGGCGATCGCATTGTCGTTTCAGTGAGCATCACCTTCGATCCCATCGTCCCTCTCATGGATTTGGGCAGCATCCCGATGACCTCAGAGACACGCCGAACGGTGCTGCGAGATGTGTACGTAAAGTAAGTCATTATTGATCCCGTTTTATCAGGGATGTGATCATATCGTCTGTAGGGAGTGTGCAAAATGAGATCTAAAGGGAAAGAGCCACAAAAGGGACAGAGCCTAACCGAGTTCGCCATTGGCGTAACTTTCATCTTAATCATGCTTGCCAGCGGGATGGACTTGGGAAGGGCTTATTACAGCTACATCACAGTTCGCGATGCAGCGCAGGAGGGTGCCTCCTACGCCTCAATCGCCCCTTCTGACGTTCATGGCGTTCGGGCTCGCGTACGCAGCACATCCAATGCCCCGGTGAATTTGTCTTCCTTCGCGGATGATCAAATTGATATCCAGGTGTTTGGAACAGCGTGCGCCGGCGGGACGGTCAAAGTATCTGTCGATTTCGACTTTGATCTCGTGGCTCCCTTTATCGCCGGAAACACCTTGCACCTCCAAGCCGAAGCAACCGACACCATCCTGCAACCACCATGCTGATCCTGTTGACAGTATCCAGGAAGGTAGATCATGAAAGCTAGTTTGCGAAACCAGGCGGGACAGTCCTACATCATCATGGCGATCATGATGGTGGGTCTGATCTCCTTCTCCGCACTGGCAATCGATGGGGGTATGCTGCTGCACGAACACCGCCGCTCACAGAACGCAGCCGACGCAGCCGCCATGGCAGCTGCCTACGCCAAGATCAGGAGCCAACCGCTTGGCACAGCCGCCTTAAATAGCGCCGCAGCGAATGAATATGGAACCACAGCACAAGCCTGCTCCCCTGCAGGGCCAGATTGTGTCGTAGGGACGGGAACAGATGTAACCATCCAGGTCACCAACCCGCCGCGAACGGGCTTATACGCTGGCGATCCGGATTACATCCATGTCATTATCGATACGGAAATGGATTCAAACTTTGCTCACCTGATATTTGGCGGCCGATTATCCAATCGCGCCGAGGCTACCTCACGCGTCTTGCCCCCCGAGAACTATGCCTATGGCAACGCTCTCCATGCTACGACCGAGCATGACTGTAAGGGTATCTGGTTTTCTGGAACAGGGGACACGGATATCCACGGAGGCGATGTTTTTTCAAACTCGGATGCAGACACTGTCAGCTGTCAATCAGGAGTACAAGGTGGTGGTGGAGCCATCAACGTTCATGGTGGGCATAATATTAAAGTTGTCGGCACCTTCGATGATGGCGGCAGTGGTACGGTCAGTCCTTCTCCATTAGAAGGTGTTGGCCATGACGCCCTACGCCGCATACTCATCCCTGACTGTTCCGATCTCACAGATCATGGCTCGCTAAAAATCAATGCCGCAGGAGTGACGAGTGTCTCCCCAGGCCGCTACTCCGAGATCACGATCAATAATCCCGCTGCCGAAGTAAATATGGATCCGGGTATGTACTGTGTGTATGGCAATAAGGGATTCACGAGTACAGGTGGTGAAGTGAACGGTACCGATATCATGATTGTGATGGAAGATGGTCCTTTCGATCTCGGAGGCAACACTGTTGTCAACCTTTTTGCGGAAGACGATCCCGATTCGCTTCTCGACGCTGCCGGCTATGATTGGAAAGGTATGCTGCTCTTTGTGCCGCCCAACAACACCCACGACATCACGATCAATGGCGACTCTGGAACAAATTACTCTGGTACGATTTTCGCTCCCGGCTCTCTGATCACGCTCAATGGCAACGGAACCACGATGGGTGTCAGCGCCCAGATGATTGGACACCAGATCAAAGTTACTGGCACAGCGGATATCAATATCACCTACAATCAGGGGGACAATTACAAATTACCGCACGCCGTTGATCTGATCCGCTAAGGGCACACCCCCATAGCGAAAGGGGTCCGGCAATGCCGGACCCCTTTTATGATTCATGCTAACTATCCCTCAGCGCAGCAACAGCATTCCTGATATGCCTAATAAGAGCAGCACCAAACGCTCGAAGTACCTGCGCTCAATGCGCTTCACAGACCATTTTCCCACCCAAACCCCTAATGGCACGAGAGGAAGAACCCACAGCACACTGCGAATTAGATCCCAGTCAAATAAGCCCGCAGCCCAGTAGGAGGGCACTTTTACCCAGTTAAGGATGAAAAAGAAAAACGCGGCGGTGCCGGCAAAAGTCTCTGGTTGTAAGGACTGCAGAACCAGATATATGCTCACCGGTGGTCCGCCACCATGAGCCAGGGTGGATGTGATCCCACTGATCCCTCCGCCAAGCCAGCCATGGTAGGGTTTAGACCGATATTGAAATTGTTTAAGAAGCGATCCCTCTGACAGCTTTAAAATCACGAAGGCCAACACAATCACGCCCAGCGCCAGACGCAATCCCTCTCCAGTAAGTCGATACAGGAAATAGGTGGCCACGACCACACCAAGGATGGCAGCAGGGACCAACTGCATGATAATGCTGCGATCCCATCTACCCCAATGTGCCACAACGGCAAAAAGATCCCCAACGATCAATAAGGGTAATACAAGTCCGATTACACGCTCAGGAGGCAATACGAGCGCGATCATTGCCGTGACCAAGGCCCCAACCATTCCCCCCAAGCCACCTTTGCCCAAACCAATCAGAAAGGCCGCCAAACCGAGAATAATCCACACGCTATACACCCTCTACTCTTTGTTTTGTGCTCTCACTGTCATGAGTGGAAGTACTACGCTCAAGAATGCTAGGCCCTCTTTCCATAGCGTGCAGCTGTTATCTCAGCCAGGATTGCCAGGGCAATTTCTTCGGGCGTGCGCCCGCCCAAATCTAACCCAATGGGTGCTTTCAAGCGGGCCAATTCCCCACTTGATAAGCCCGCCTTTCGCAATCGCTCCACACGTTTCGTGTTCGTTGCCCTACTCCCTAAAGCACCAACGTAAAACGCTGGGCTGCGGAGGGCAGTGAGGAGCGCCAGATCGTCAATTTTCGGGTCGTGGGTGAGCACTGCGATGGCGGTGTTGCGATCAATCCCCACCTGCTCCAATCCCTTATCCGGCCATTCCTGGATCAACTCGTCGATAGTAGGAAAGCGCTCCTGCGTAGCGAAGCTTTTTCGCGGATCGATCACGATTGTTCGAAATCCTATCGGGCTTGCTAATGCGCATAGGCCAACCGAGATGTGGACACCCCCGATCATGATCAGTGTGGGTACGGGCATAAACACATTAATAAATATTTCGAGCGATTCGCCTTCGATCTCCACTGACACCCGACCAGGGATACCGCGCTCAAGCTGCTTGAGGATTTGCTCTTTGCACGCCTCCTGCAGATCCTGCGACCACTCACAAATATATTCCTCCTCCGAATCGTAAATTGTCGTTTGTCCCAGGTACTTCTCGGAGCCAGCGATGACAATCGCTTCGGCCTGGACTCGGCGGGAGGCAAATCCATCTTTGATAGGATCCAATACATCCGGAACGAAAGGCTGGACGAAGATCTCGATTGAACCCCCGCAAGCCAGGCCTACTTCCCAGGCGGTTTCATCTGCTACCCCGTACTGCAGCAGGCGTGGCGATTCACCTTTAAGCACTATTAGCGCTTCCTGCACCACGGCTCCTTCTACACAACCACCGCTTACTGAGCCAACCATGCTCCCGTCGTCCCGTACGGCCATGCGTGCACCGACGGTTCGCGGGGAGGAGCCCCATGTGTTTATCACGGTGGCCATCGCAACCCGATGACCAGCCTGTAGCCAGGCGCCTACCTGATCGAAGATGTCATCCATCTGTATCACCTTCTTCAACCTGTCGTCGCTGAGGCCTTTCCTTCACATCTTCCAGCAGCCCACCTACACCCATCGCTGCGACAGCCTCGCGCGTGATCCGTTCACCCGCCAGTAAACGCGGCATCACCCAATCGATCACGTTCTCCTTCCGGCTCCTCGCGCACCCAGGCGCTCCCAGGACCGGGAGCCCTGAAAGGTACCCAAGCAGTAGCAGGTTGCCGGGATCGACAGGTGCGCCAAGAGATTCTATCTCGCCCCCAGCCATCTTAATCGCTTGCGGGAGTATATCTCGCTCATCCATGATAGCGGTCTCACCTGCGACTATGATTAAGCCAGGTGCTTGCTCTGCATGGTCCCTCAGCATTTTCGTCAAGTTTGTCACTGCCATATCTGAATCTGTGGCCAAGAATTCGACCGATGTAATCCTAGATCCAAGGGCTGTGATGCGCTCGGCAAGCGGTGGTTCGAAATCCATTTCGAGCCTTGCTCGTAGGGCCGGCCGTCCCGTCAGAATGAGTGAAACATCCCGCGGCTCCAGTGAGATCAGCCTTATCACACCTTCAGACTGGGCACAGATCTTTTTGGCACGTTCCACGGCTTCTTTTGGCAAGCCATAGGGGATGATTTTGACGCTTGCCATGATGCCTCGGGGGTGCACCACCCGGTGTTGGGGCAAGGTGGCCACGGTAACACCTTGAATTCGGTTGACAGAATCCAGGCGATCTTGATCCACCTTGATGATGCCCAAACAGGAAGCGATCAAATTGGTCCGACCCGTCACGGCACCTTGCAGTTCGATGTTTTCACCGGCTAGGCAAGTGGCAATCGCTGGCGCTGCCTGCTCCTCTGGCAGATCCTGATCATCCAACTCGGCCACGTAAACTTGCGTAATCCCAAATTCGTCCAGCATCGCGATATGCTCATCGGTAAGGGGTGTACCCTTACGTATACGCCGCTTGCCGGAGGGGTCGGATAGATTATGGGCAAGAATTTTGCCCCTTGCCTGCTGGATATCAACGGATCCAAATTTCATACGATCTTCCTACCGAGAGTAGATTTCTTCGAACCATGATAGGGCTATCCTATCATGTCTCGCACAGACAACAGCGAGACCCTCAGGTCCCGCTGTTTATCGGAAATTTATATCAATCTTGCCCGGATTTGATCTTCCGTATCAACTCCGTTAAGCCTGAGAGAGCTCTGTGCTTAGCCGCTGAAGACGTGCTTCGCGATCGGCGACAAAACGCTCGATCCCTGCCAGGATATGGCTAGGTGAGAGCTGAGCCTCTTCGATGACATCATCGACTGTCCCACCGGTGCGCCAACGGTTATCCCAATCGGCAGATAGTGCGTACTCCTCTCCGACCTTATTAAAAAGCCAGTCG
>JBFFQB010000038.1:0-25330 GCA_041573795.1 Anaerolineales bacterium | reverse complement strand
TCCGCTGCGAACCAGGGTCTCGGCGATCTCCAGCGCCTGCTCACCGGTATCGGGTTGGGAGATGTAGAGGTCGTCGACGTTGACACCGCAGCGCCTGGCATAGGCCGGGTCGAGGGCGTGCTCCATATCAATGAAAGCACACACTCCACCCATGCGTTGGGCCTCGGCGACGATGTGCTGACAGAGCGTGGTCTTGCCAGAGGCTTCCGGACCGTAGATCTCGCTCACACGACCGCGCGGGATTCCACCCACACCCAGGGCCAGGTCGAGCGCCAGCGAGCCGGTGGCGATGGAGGAGACACCCAGATTCTGCGCCTCTCCCAAACGCATCAATGATCCCTCTCCAAATCTTTTTTGAATATCCCCTATTGCGCGAGTGAGCACCTCCCGCCGGGGATCATCTTGCTCCACGTAGGATGGCACCGAAATTTCCGCCATGATATACCTCCCTCAGTTTAAAGAACGTTTGTGCTAGTCAAGCTCAAGTATAGCACGCTTGTTCTAAAAAGCAAGCTGGGTGACAATTTGCGTACTGTAACTTGACATTTACCACGTCTATTGCCTTAATATGGAGCGTAAGGCTATACCCGTGAGGTAGCTAGTGCTGGATCGCGCCACACATCTATCTCCCCGCTGATCATTGCGCATCTCAGATGCCTTAAATTTGGAGGTGAAATCTCGGACGGACCGAAGCACGATCCTTTGGGTTATATCCCCTACATATTCATAACAAGAGGAGGAGTTTGCAATGAAGTCTCATTTATTTAAGATCCTAAGCCTCGTGGCGCTTTTAGCCCTCGTCCTGGGCGCCTGCGCCCCCGCAGCAACCCCCGTACCCCCTACAGAAGAACCGATGGAAGAACCCATGGAAGAGCCGATGGAAGAAGAGCCGATGGAAGAGCCGGCGATGACCGAGACAACCCTTAAGCTGGGGTATACCGCCTCCATCACTGGCCGTCTTAATGTCTCTTCTGGTCGCCAGGATAAAGGCCTGCAGTTATTTGTCCAAGACCTGGTAGACGCGGGCGGGTTCGAAGTCGGCAGCGAGATGGTTACGTTCGAGCCGATCTTTTACGATGACGAGAGCACCAATGAACGTGTGCAGGAGCTCTACACACGGCTCGCCACAGAAGATAACGCCGACTTTCTCATCAGCCCTTATTCCAGCGGCCTGACAGGCGCGGCATCCGTGATTGCGGAGCAGTACGGCAAGGTCATGATCACCACCGGCGCCGCCTCCGACTCGACCTACAAGCTGGGCTACACCGGCGTCTATCAGACCTACACCCCAGCCAGCCGCTATCTTGCCGGCGCTGTCGACCAGCTCCAATCCCTGGATCCCACACTCACCAAGGTCGCCTTCGTCCACGAGACTGATCAATTCTCAACCGACGTTGTAACGGCGGCTAAGGATTATGCCGAATCGCTCGGCTTCGAAGTCGTCCTGTTTGAAGGCTACGACTCCGAAACGACGGACTTCGGACCCTTCATTAACAAAGTTGAAGCTGCTGCTCCCCAGGCCTTGCTTGGTGGCGGCCACTTCCAGGATGGCAGCACCTTCGCCCGCCAGCTGTTCGAGAAGGGCGTTGAGCTTGCCTACATCGCTCTACTCGTAGCCCCACCCGAACCCGATTTTGCTGAGTTGGGTGATGCAGCCTTCGGCGTTGTGGGACCGAGCCAGTGGGAACCCTTGGCAGAGTTCACGCCCGAATCGGCCGCCGCTGCCGGGTTTGAATGGTTCGGACCCACCGGCGCTGAATTTGTAGAGGCCTACACCGCTGCCTACGACGAGGAGCCATCCTATCACTCCGCAGGCGGTTACGTGGCCGGACTCATCCTGCAGAAAGCCATTATGGATGCCGGGTCGTACGACCCCGCCGCAGTGAAAGCCGCGCTGGACGCGATGGATGTCCTGACCTTCTACGGTCGGGTCAAGTTCGATACCTCCGCCGAATCCCACGGTTTGCAAATCGGCCACAGTATGATCTATATCCAGTGGCAGAAGGATGATGCGGGCAACCTGATGAAGCAGGTCGTATGGCCGCTCGAAGGTGCCACCGCGGATACGATCTACCCGGTTCGCTAACCCATAAATTGATCCATTACCTGCAGGGGATCTGTTGGTCCCCTGCAGGTAAGTTTGAGGATAGGAGCAATCTATGTTCGACATCTTGCTTCCGTCGCTGGTTGACGGCCTTCTACTAGGATTCGTTTACGGACTTGCAGCTATGGGCTTGAGCTTGATCTGGGGCGTGATGAATGTGATCAACCTGGCCCACGGCCCAATCATCGCCTTAGGTATGTTCGGGATCTACCTAGCCTTCACGCAGCTGGGATTGAACCCCTACCTTGCGCTGCTCCTGGTGGCATTCGCTGGATTGCTGTTAGGGGTGATCATTTACTACGTTGCCGTGCAGCGCGTGCTGAATGCACCGCACCTCTCGACCCTCCTGGCGACCTTCTCTGTAAACATGATCTTGATTGGGGTTGGAACGGCGATCTTTAGTGTTTCTCCTTATAACGTTGATTTCACCTTGGGGAGTGTAGACCTTGGGACTGTGCGGTTATTGTGGACGCGGGTTGCCGCGGCCTTGGCCGCTTTGTTTGTCACCGGGATGCTCTATGCTTTCCTCTTTCGAACACGAGCTGGCAAGAATATCCGCGCCGTAGCCAACAATCGCGTAGCTGCGGAATTGATGGGAATTCCCTCCTCGCGAGTTCTCGCGCTGAGCTTCGGGATCGGGACCATGCTTGCAGCCATTGCCGGTGGGTTAATCGCGACCTTCTTTCCCTTTACCATCCTTGCTGGTGGTGGATACGAACTGCGCAGCTTCGTGATCGTGGTCCTGGGTGGTTTGGGGAATCCACTTGGTGCTCTGGTAGGTGGTTTGATCCTGGGTACGTTGGAAGGGGTCATCCCGGTCTTCATGCAGACCAGCTGGGTCCCGGTCATTGAATTTGCCCTGTTTGTCATCATCATCATCTTTCGTCCAAGTGGACTGCTGGGGAGTCGCGTATGAATATCCTACGAAAACCCGGCTTCTGGTTGCCGATTGTCCTTGTCGGCCTCGTTGGACTCTGGCCAGTTCTCACGAATAATGCGGCCAACCGAGAGGTCGTTAATTCGATCCTGGTATCGGTCGCTTTAGCCTCAAGTTTGAACATCCTGCTTGGTTATACCGGTTATGTGAGCTTCGGGCACATCGTCTTCTTCGGTTTTGGTGCCTATACTGGCTTCTACCTTATGAGCGAGCAAGGCTGGTCCATTTACGCCGCCATGATCATGGCCGGATTGGTCCCAGCCGTTCTGGCGTACTTGCTTGGCAGTGCCATTTTGCGTCTGCGGGGTGCTTACTTTGCGCTGGCAACGATCGGTGTCAACGAAGCTGCGCGAGCCTTTGTAAAGAACTTTGACCCGTTAGGTGGCTCGGTAGGTATGCAGCTTAATTTCCAGATCTACAATGATTACGGTGGCGCCGCCCAGGCCCTCTGGATGACATACTACTTGTTGATCGCAGTCACAATTGCTGTCCTAGTTGTCAGCTACATCGTGAGATTTTCGAAATTTGGGTTGGGGCTAATGGCGATCCGCGAGAACGAAGATGCTGCCGAGGTCATGGGCGTCGTTGCTCCAAGTGCAAAAACCCGAGCCTACGTCATCTCAGCCATCTTCCCGGGCATTGTTGGCTTGCTCTTCTTTTTCAAGAACGCCACGATCCTCCCGGGTGATGCCTTCCGTCTCCACCTGTCGATTGAGACGATCGTAATGGTGATGTTGGGCGGTGCCGGCACAGTGCTCGGACCTGTCCTTGGCGCTGCAGGGTACCAAAGACTACGGGGGACCTTGCTGGTCACGCCGCTCTTCCGCAATATCCAACTCGTGGTTGCAGGTGTGCTACTGCTTGCGATCATCCTTTTCATCCCGGCTGGTGTTGTGGGCTGGTTGCGTGATCGGGTGCGGGGACTACGGAAGGTGCTGGAATGATTTTACAAATCGAGAATGTAAGTAAGTATTTTGGTGGTCTTGAGGCGCTTTCCAACGTCAGCATCGACCTGCCGAAAGGTGAGATCCTTGGATTAATCGGCCCCAATGGGGCCGGGAAGACCACGCTCTTTAACATAATAAATGGGGTTTACCCGCCTAGCGCCGGGAAGGTGCTCTTCCTGGGCAAGGATGTCACCAACAATAAACCCTACCGGCTTGCAAAGATGGGCATGGCCCGCACGCACCAGATTGTGCAACCTCTGAATGAGCTGAACGTGCGCGAGAATGTGATGGTGGGGGCTTGCTTTGGCCAGGAGAATCAAAGTCTTGGTAAGGCGGCTAAGATTGCCGACGAAGTACTTGATTTCGTCGGGCTTGGTGATCGTAAGGATCAACTCGCCGGCAGCCTGAATGTCGCCCAGAAGAAGCGCCTCGAGCTTGCACGAGCGCTGGCTTCCAGACCAGAACTGCTGCTGCTGGACGAAGTTCTTGCCGGCCTAAACCCTTCAGAGATCAGTGGCATGGTAGAGACCGTGGCAGCCATCCGTGATCGCGGCATCACGATCATCATGATCGAACACGTGATGCATGCCGTGATGAATGTCTCCGATCGTATCGTGGTCCTCGACTACGGTAAGCTCATCTCAGAAGGCACACCGAAAGCTGTGGCCGACGATCCGAAGGTGATCGAGGCTTATCTCGGAGATCCTGAGCTGGCCAAGAAGATCGCCACCAGGGACACGTGAGGGAGTAGATTATGTCGATCCTTGAAATCCAAGGCCTAGAATCGGGCTATGGCGAAGTCCAGATCCTGTGGGGCATCGAACTCTCCCTGGAGGCTGGCCGCCTAACCTCGATCGTCGGTGCGAATGGTGTGGGAAAAACGACGATGCTTCGAACTGTTATGGGAACTGTAAAACCTTGGTCAGGTTCAATTCGCATGGAAGGGGAGGAGATCCAGCACCTACCCGCCTATAGAAAACCGGACCTGGGTTTGGTGCTGGTTCCGGAAGGTCGTCAACTTTTTACCAGTATGAACGTGTACGAAAATCTCGAGATGGGTGCTACAAACTCACGAGCGAGGGAAAATATTGAAAAAAATGTGGAGAAGGTTTTTCAACTTTTTCCTAGGCTAAAAGAGCGACGGGACCAGATTGCTGCGACGCTCAGCGGAGGTGAACAGCAGATGCTTGCGGTTGCACGCGGCTTGATGGCTGAACCGAAACTCCTCATGTTCGATGAGCTTTCCCTGGGCCTGGCTCCCAATCTGGTACTTAACATCTTCGAGACCTTGAAAATGTTGAAAACAGAGGGATTAACGATGCTGCTTGTTGAGCAAAACGTACATCTTGCCCTCTCCGTGAGCGATTACGCCTATGTCCTCAGCGAAGGTCGCGTGACACTCGAAGGCGATGCAGAAAAGGTCGCCAACGATAAAGCTGTTCAACAGGCCTATCTCGGCCTCTAATTCATCTGCGGGAACAACCCCAAAAACACCGGCTTTAAGCCGGTGTTTTATATTTCCAAGCCGGCAAATCGGAAGAGCCGTTGATTGCGACAACTGTCACGCAGCAATCGTGAAGGATTTCACTACTTTCTAGGATGGGGCTTCAGTACAATTCATATTGTTATATATGCACATATCCATATATTCGATGATTAGATTGAAAAGAGGCTCATCCCGTGGAAACCCTTGAACAGGAAGTCAACCAGTTGCACTCTGAACTTTGCGCCGGGTTAGCTGATCCAAAACGCCTGCTGATCCTCTATGCGCTCCATGAAGGTGCGCTCAACGTGAGTGAGATTGCTGGAAAACTGAACCTCACCCAACCGACCACCTCACGTCACCTTAAGCTCCTCCGTGAACGCAACCTGGTGGATGCTCACCGGGAGGGCACATCCGTATATTACACCCTGGCAGATCGTCGTGTGATCGACGCGCTCGATATTTTGCGTGCCGTACTCGCTGATCATTTGGCCTCTCAGGCTGACTTGGCCCAACGGGTTAGCAGCAAGCTGGATGAATAAGGTCCTATCGAAGGAGATATTTGCATGAAAACCTTTTTAATTCTCGGTGGTGGCACCGGTGGCACCATGGTGGCGAACAAGATGAGCCAGATTCTTGATCAGGACGAATGGAAGATCGTCGTCGTCGATCAAAATGAAAACCACTACTACCAACCGGGCTTCTTGTTCATCCCTTTCGGCATCTACGGCCCGGCTGATGTAGTCAAGCCAAAACGAGATTTCTATCCGCCGAACGTGGAGTTCATTCTCTCACCGATCGATTTGATTGAACCAGAAAAGAATCGCGTCAAGCTTGAGCGCGATAAGCGCGTGATTGATTATGACTACCTCGTGATCGCTACTGGCAGCCATATCGAGCCCTCACAGGTTGAAGGTCTCCTTGATAATGGCTGGCACGAGAACGTCTACGACTTTTACACCATCCAGGGCGCCACCAACCTGAGCCGCTACCTAAAATTCTGGAAAGGTGGCCGTCTCGTGCTCAACGTTGCCGAGATGCCGATCAAGTGTCCGGTCGCACCACTCGAGTTCCTGTTCCTCGCCGACTGGTACTTCCATGAGCGCGGCATCCGCGATGATGTCGAAATCGTTTTTTCAACGCCACTACCGGGTGCATTCACCAAACCTAAAGCCTCCGCTATCCTGGGCGATATGCTCACCCAGAAGAAGATCCTGCTTGAAGCCGAGTACAACATCATGGAGGTTGATCACGGGAAGCAAGTAATTCGCTCTTACGATGAGCGCGAGGTTCCGTATGACGTGTTAATTAGCATCCCGACCAATATGGGCGCAGAAGTGATTGCGCGTTCGGGTATGGGCGATGAACTCAACTTTGTCCCTACCGATAAACACACCCTCCAATCAAAGAAGTATGAGAATGTCTGGGTCATCGGTGATGCCGGCAATACGCCCACCTCCAAGGCGGGTTCGGTTGCGCACTTCATGCTTGATGTACTGGTTGAGAATGTCCAACGCCATATGGAGGGACTTGAACCCCAACCGAAATTCGATGGACATGCAAACTGCTTCATCGAGTCAGGCTTTGAGAAGGGTATTTTGATTGACTTCAACTACGATGTAGAGCCGCTCCCAGGCAAATACCCCTTGCCCGGATTTGGACCCTTCTCACTCCTAAAGGAATCACCTGCGAATCACTGGGGCAAAATGATGTTCCGGTGGGTCTACTGGAACACACTACTAAAGGGCGGTGAGATGCCGTTCGAATCACAGATGACCATGGCAGGAAAGTGGAATTAGGAGTGATCGATGGCGACGAAGACTACAACGACTGACCTGAAGGCACTTCACCAAAAGATCGATCTGATCGCAGAGCAGCTTGAGGCGCAGCAACGCCGCCAGCTGGAACTACAAGAACTACAACAGGATTTGATCCCTGTGGTGAATCACATGATCAAGCTCTCGATCGATGAACTGGCCGAGATCGGCACAGAGTTCCAAGTTGAGGATTTAATCTTTCTGCTCAAGCGGGTACTACGCAACACTCGTCTGATTAGCCGCCTGATGGACATGGTAGAAGGCGGGGCTGGTTTGATTGATGAGCTAACCCCCATCGGGAACCAGGCCTTCAGCACCACAGTGGAGGCACTCGATCGGCTTGAGCGCGAGGGCTACTTCTCATTCGCCCAACAAAGCTGGCACATAGTCGAACGAATTGTGGCTGAATTCGGTGAGGAAGACGTGCGAGCACTGGGCGATAACATCGTCACGATCCTCACCACGGTGAGGAACATGACCCAACCCGAGGTCCTTGCGATGGCGAACAACGCCATTACCGCAATCAACCCTGAGCAGGAGGTTGAGGATATCTCGACCTTGCAGTTGATCAGGGAATTGCGTGATCCGCGTGTTCGCCGGGGCATGGCGCGTTTGCTCAATATGGTAAAAGCGCTCGATGATCAATCTGGCAACGGGAACGGTTCGAAAGGCTAATGAAACCTTAATAAATCAATAACTTGCAAACTTGTTGCGAAAATTTGCTTCACAGTGAAAAAAAATACGCCCAGTCAAGTTGAATTATCTATGGAGGAAATGATGACAACCCGTACGATCGCAGGCATGAATGTTCAAGTCAATGACGAAGGCTTCATGACCGAACCCGGTGAGTGGAACAAGGAAATCGCCACTGAACTCGCCAAGGAAGAAGGCATTGAAGAGCTCTCAGAGAACCATTGGAAGGTGATCGAGTTCTGCCGCCAGAGTGCGACGGAAAATGGCAGCGCCCCCACGCTGCGCCAGATCACGACTGGAACTGGTATCACCACCAAGGAATTATTCGCACTCTACCCTAAAGGCCCGGCCAAAAAAGTGGCTCGCATTTCGGGTTTGGGCAAACCAGAAGGCTGTGTCTAATTGAACCCTACTATACCGATGTCCATTGATACAGGAGAATAAACATGACTGAAGAAGATACCCGCAAGATCGCATTTATCTGCTCGAAGGGCAGTCTCGACATGGCTTATCCGGCGCTAGTCATGGGCTGGGCTGCACTCGGAAACGGCATTGATGTAACGATCTTTTTTACATTCTGGGGCCTGGATATGATTACCAAGGCTCGCCAAGATCGTTTGGAAATGGCACCTGTGGCCAACACCAGTATGAAGATGAGTCTGATGGGCCTTCCAACGGGCAATCTTGGCATCCCTAACTTGATGGGCATCCTTCCCGGTATGACCGCTTTTACCTCGTGGTTCATGAAGAAGAAAATCGCCGAAGTGCAAGCACCTCCGATAGGAGAATATTTACAAATGCTTGTCGATGGCGGCGCAAAACTCTACGGCTGCAAGATGAGTGTGGATATGTTTGGCTTGACGATGGATGACTTTGTCGATGGCGTTCTGGATATCGTTACTGCCGGCGATTTCATGGACATGACCGAAGGTGCACAGATCGTTTTCATCTAAACCAGCACTTCAACTTTGATTAAGAGGACCCATGCGGAGTACTGGGTCCTTTTTTCATATCTCAGTCCGATGGCTTAGAACTTGTTATTCCTTCTCACCTTGTCCCTCGGGCTTGGATCCTTGCAGGTGATATTTACGAAGCTCTTCCCCTTCACCGAAGCCGGAAAGGACGAACACCGCATTCGTGACCATTGGACCGGGATTGCGCCAGCGATGCCGCAGGTTGGCAGCAAACAGCAGCGAATCAGCAGCTTCCAAGAGAAAGACCTCATTTTCAACTTGATATTCTAGCTGACCGCGCAGACAAACGACGAACTCATGGCCCGTGTGGACAATCAAATTGGGACCGCTGTTGGCACCAGTTTCAAGCGTTAGAGCGAATGGTTCGACGTGCCCGACAAATTGTTCTCCACCAAGCCCTTCCCAGACGCCCCGGGTGAAGGGGACCCGCGTGCGCTCACCCGATTTTCGAAAGACAATCTGCATCTTCTCTCCGGGGGTTTCGAAGAAGGACGTGATCGGTTCTCCCAAGGCCTCTGATACCTTATATAAGGTACTCACCGAAGGTGAGGTCTTTCCCCGCTCAATCAAACTCAAGGCATTGGCCGAAAGACCGCTCTGCCGCGCCAACGCTCTAATCGAATGGCCCCGTTCTTCGCGAAGTTGCCGCAGGCGAACACCAACATCAATTGAGATTGCATCTTTTCCTGTGGTTTCAGACATGATGGTCAGCTGTCCTTCTTGATTCTTTATACAACCGGAATCGAGTGAGGCTTGATCTGTTGGTTTATGGTATCCTGCGTCCCGTAACACGGCAAGTTTAACACCCTGGATATTTCGCCAAACTATCAATGAGCACGAATAGAAACATTAGACTCTTCCGTCGCAGATATTATCTGCCCAGCGAACATGGTTCATGGATCTGGTGGATTGGCCCTTATATCCTTGGTGTCGCAGCTGCAAAGCAATGGACTTCCCACCTCGTCACCCTTTTCATCGCAATGCTGGCTGCATTCCTAATTCGGCAACCCATGACGATCTTTGTAAAAACATTATCCTCCCGTCGCACCAAGGAGGATCGCTTACCAGCCCTATTTTGGGTTTCCATATACGCTCTTGTGGCACTTGCTGCCTTCACCATGCTCTTACTGTCCGGTTTTGGAAGGCTCATCTGGCTCCTACTCCCGGGAATCCCGGTCTTCATCTGGCATCTCTATCTCATCAGCCGTCGTGCCGAACGTGGACAGCGAGGGATTGAAATTGTTGGTGCAGGCGTTCTTGCTTTGGCAGCACCCGCAAGTTACTGGGTTGCCCAGGGCAATTCCTCAACGCTCGCCTGGGTGCTCTGGGCCGCTACATGGCTCCAATCAGCCGCGTCTATAGTTCTGGTTTACCAACGTCTCCAAGAGCGCAAACTGGAGGCTGGCGGGACCTTTTCAGACCGCTTTCGACGGTCCTCCCGTAGCCTGGCCTACCACAGCTTCAACCTGATATTCAGCTTACTTGCGCTACGTTTAGCAGGAATCCCTTGGCTGGTGCCTGCCGCTTCTACCTTGATGTGGCTCGATGCGGCAGATGCCCTGCGCACCCCAGCCGTTGGATGGAAACCAACCAAAATTGGCCTGCGTCAACTTTTCGCAAGCAGCCTTTTTATGCTGGTTGTTGCGTTTGGATTTATACTCGACCGCTAAACTGCATCTTGTATTTATTTCGACATTATCTGGACGGTAGCGTCTGGATCTGCTCCCAGCTGATGACACGCATCCAACGCCACAAATGGTCATCAACTACTCGATCAACAAAATCCATCCAGGTCTTCTCAACCACACGCCAATGCTTTTGTGGAAGGAATACCCACAAAGCGAACTGCCGCGACAATTGCTCCGCCAGGGTTTTACCAATCACAAACGTCCGGGCTAATTGGTAATGTGTGTAGCATGGGATTTCTTCAGCATCGTAATCGGGCCGGGAACCGAAGGCCAAGGCATCCACAAAATTCGCTGGCCCAGGTTCCCAGTAGCGGCATACTGATTCATCTGCTTCTGCTGGATGAATTTCCGGACACCGCCTTGAGCTGTAACGCATGCAGCGGCCGAAGACACTTGTGTGTTTGGCCTCAACTAGAATTATGTTCCGTTGTCCGAGTAAGAAAAGGTCTATCTCGGTCTTTGGACCTGAACCGTCAAGTTCGTTGAGAACATCATCCAACGCATGCAAACGGGAACCATTTTGACTATAGCCCCAGTAATACGGGATGAGCTGGTCATCTTTTACATCATCTGGAGAGGAAGATCCCCAAAAATGTTTCAATCTGAGAAGTGAGTGCAGTGAAAGATAAGGTTGGGCGCGTGGGTAGATAATATTCCACAACAGCGCGTTTTCAGACCGGGGATTGTTGAAGTTCGCCAGAACGGTTCCAGGGAGAACAGTGAAGATCCGTTCTCTGCTACCAGCCCAGAGCCGGGCTGGTTCTGGCTTCATTTTATCGTCCGGCAAAGTCGATCATCCAATTGAAATATTGCTCAAGATTCCATGGCATGCTTAAGCGTCGATAAAAATTCTTTAAAATATTTGACAGCTTTAAGTTGCACATGCAGCACCGCGCGGCCGGCCTGCTTGAGCGCCTGGACATCCCCCACGGCCTGAGCTTCCTGGAGCGTCTGGAAACCATATCCAAATCCAGGAATTTCTACATCCTTCGTCCGCTCGCTCGTGACAACCAGGTAGACCGCATGGTTCGCCCCACCCTTGTGCAGTTGACCGGTCGAATGCAGGTAGCGAGGACCAAAACCAAGCAAGGTCGCCAATCCCAGCGTATCCCGTAGTTCTCGTCGGGATCGCGATATAGCTTTCTCAATGCCAGATTTCTGTGGAAGATAGAGCAAGAAGCCTAACGCGCCCTTTTCCTGCGCAGTGATCAGAGCCGCCCGCAATATTCCCTCGACTGATTCACCCCCATTACGCAGCCAGGCTTTATCACCACGCAGGGTAAGCGAGGGATCCTCAAGCAGGATATCAGCCTTGGGTAGATCTCCTTTCTTCTCAAACCGTTTGAGTAGCTCGACGGTGGCAGATTTCGCACTTTGAACATCGGGCTGGTTGAATGCATTCACATCGATCAAATGGCAAGCAACAGCCACGCCGAACTCCCATTGAAAGAATGCCCCCCCGAATCCCGCTTCTCCCGGAGCGATGTCAAGGACCAGGATCGGTATCCCGGCATGCTGCCAGCTGCTCAATCGTCGATCAAGCTTACCGCTTGCACGCAGGTAGACAAGGAGGCGGTCATCACCATAGACTTCACCTTTCCCCACCGGCTCACCGACTATCGGCGTTATTCCAATCCCATTCTTTCCACTGCTTTCGGCTACCAATTGCTCGATCCAGTCCGCAAAAGGTTCAAGATCGGGATCGGCCACAAAGGTTAGCTTATCTCTTCCACTTTTATAGGCTGCTCCGAGCACTGCCCCGAGGTACATCCCCGAGCTCGCAGCTGGTGCTACGTTTGGCCCACTTGCGCGGGCAAACTTCTCCGCCCCGGCCAAGAAGGCTGATAAATTCAATCCCAACAAGGCCGCCGGGAATAAGCCAAAGGGTGTGAGAGCGGAGTATCGACCGCCCACATCTGCTGGTGTTTCGATAACACGTCTAAAATTCTTCTCTTGGGCCAATTCCTGCAGGTAGGATCCGGGATCCGTGAGCGCCACGAAATGGTCCTTCGCCCGCACTCCAAGTTCTTGCGTGGCTCGGGCCCAGAAGAAATCCAGCATTCGCAACGGCTCAGCCGTTCCCCCCGATTTGCTTCCGACGATAAATAATGTTGATTCGTAATCGAGACCTTTTTCTACACTCGCAACGATCTCAGGATCCGTCGAATCAAGTACGATCAAATCGAATCCATCTTGCGCTGCAAACGATCGTCGCAGCACATCTGCCGCCAATGAGGAACCCCCCATTGCCATAAGGAGCGCTTTCCGAAATCCTTCCTTGCGCAACTCTCCAGCAAATCCCTCTATCTCCTTGATCTGCTCCTGCATCGATTGAGGCAGGTTTAACCAACCCAATCTGTTCTGTACCTCTTCCATCTCATCGCTGCTGGTTGTCCATAGTTTTGGATCCTGTCCCCAAATCCGCCGTCCAACTTCGTCGTTATCTAATTGATCTAGCGCGGAGCCCAACTCGGGCAGGATTGGTAAAAGCTCGTCGATAAAAGGACGGGCGCGCTCCTCCAGTGTCTTGAGCAAACCAGCATAGGCGGCGGCAAATTTCTCAACGCCTTCTTTCTCCAGATCAGAGGTGACCTGATCCATCGAAATGCCCAGGGCTTCGATCGCTTGTATCTGAGCTCGAGCGCCGGAGATATCCTCATGTATTGTCGCTTCAACCACTCCATGATCCATAAAGGCATCTATCGTACTCTGCGGAGCCGTGTTGACCGTATGCAAACCAATGAGCGTGTCTACATAGTAGGTATCAGGATAGGCAGGATTCTTGGTACTTGTAGAAGCCCAGAGGGGGCGCTGAACTCTGGCACCTTCATCCTCAAGCCGCCTGAACCGATCGGTGTAGAAGACAGCTTCAAATTGGGCGTATGCAAGCTTGGCGTTGGCAATCGCCGCCTTACCCAGCAGCGATGTCGCCCGTTCTGCCTCGGCGCCTTCACGACGGATGATCTCACCAAGCAGGCTATCGACAGCGCTATCAACGCGCGAGATAAAGAAGGAAGCCACGGAAGCAATATGCCCTAACGTCTCGCCACGCGAGGTTCGGCTCTCCAAGCCTCGCAAATAAGCCTCCATCACCTCTGCATAACGATCCAGGGAGAAGATCAGGGTCACATTCACATTGATGCCAGCATCAATAGCAGCCTCGATCGCCGGGAGGCCTGCTTTCGTAGCAGGGATCTTGATCATGACGTTGGGTCGGTTAACCTCTCCCCAAAGTCGCTGGGCTTCTTTCAGTGTAGCCTCACCTTCGTTTGCTAATTCTGGATTGACTTCAATTGAGACATACCCATCAAGCCCATTCGTGCGCTCATATAAAGGTAATAGAACATCTGTGGCTGCGCGAATATCATCAATGGCAATTTGATCGAAGATCGATTCGGCACTCCATCCTGCTTGCGCCATTTGGCGGATATCGGGGGAATATAAATCGCTGCTCGATATCGCACTCTGGAAGATTGACGGATTGGAGGTGACCCCCCGGATACCGTCTTCTTCAACCAAACGCAACAGTTCACCATTTTCGATAAGATCGCGTCGGATGTAATCCAACCATAGCGATTGACCTAGCTCAGCTGTTTTTTGAATGACGCCCATGGATACTCCTTAAGGTGAACGGTTGCATCCCGCTTATATAACCGCACACAGATATGTCATTATTCCTTGATTACCGCTTCGACTGCCGCGACCAGGGCTTCAGGAGTTAGCCCAAATTGCTTGTAAAGTTCCTGGTAGGGTGCAGATTCACCGAAATGATTGATGGCGATCACAACCCCTTCATCACCAACCCAGCGCCGCCAACCCTGGCTGACACCCGCCTCAATGGCCACGCGTGCTTTAACTTCGGGCGGGAGAACACTATCTCGATAGGCTTGTGTTTGTGCCTCGAACAACTCCCAGGAGGGAAACGAAACAATCCGCACTTCTATCCCTTTGTTAGACAGAATATCGGCGGCATGAACACAGGCATCCACTTCTGAGCCGGAAGCCATCAAGATTGCTTGAGGCTCCCCATTCGCTGCATCGCGCAAGATGTAGGCACCCTGTAAAGCCCCCTGGGCAGGCATGAACGCGTTACGATCATATGTCGGCAGGGATTGTCGCGAAAGTGCCAGCACCGTTGGGCCTGATTTCTGGTCCAACGCTGATTTCCAGGCCATACTGACTTCGTTCGCCTCAGCCGGTCGAATCACGGTTAAGTTTGGAATAGCGCGCAAGGCCGCCAGGTGTTCAACCGGTTGGTGTGTCGGTCCATCTTCCCCGAGACCGATCGAGTCGTGCGTTAATACATAGATCACCTGTTGCTTCATCAGTGCTGCGAGCCGCATCGACCCACGCATATAGTCGGAAAAAACCAGGAAGGTGCCCCCGTAGGGGATGAAACCTCGATAGAGCGCGATGCCATTCATGATCGCACCCATGGCATGTTCCCGCACGCCATAATGGATGTAGCGGTTGCCACGGGCGTCTGGGCTGAAAGAATCTTCACCCTTGATATCCGTCTTATTTGAGCCTGTGAGGTCTGCGGAACCTCCAAATAATTCCGGAAGGACGCCCGCTAAAGCATTGATCACCTGGCCCGAGGATGCCCGGGTCGCCATCCCTTTAGAATTGGGCTCAAAATCCGGAAGCGCCTCTTCCCACGCTTCGGGCAGCTCACCGGCCCATCGACGCTCAAGTTGGTGTCCTTGCTCGGCAAATTCTTCCTTGTAGCGCCGATATAGAGCTTGCCACTCCTGATATGCTGCGACACCCGCTGCTCCGCTTTGCTCAAAATGGTCGCGAACCTCTTCGGGTACAAAGAACCAGGGATCTTGGGGCCAACCCAGTTTTTCCTTTGCCCCGGCCAGTTCCTCTTCGCCAGGCGGCTCCCCATGGGCAGCGGCGGTATTCTCCTTGGTTGGGAGCCCGAAGCCGATATGCGAGCGCACGACGATAAGCGAGGGCCGCGCTTCTTTTCTGGCCGCAGCGATCGCCTTATCGAGCGCTTCCAGATCGTTGGCATCATCAACATGACTCACATGCCAGCCATAGGCCTCAAATCGCTTGGCACGATCTTCCGTGAAGGTTATCTCCGTGCTGCCATCGATGCTGATGCGATTGTCATCGTAAAGATAAATCAAACGTCCCAGCTTAAGGTGTCCCGCAAGTGAGGCTGCTTCTGAGGCAACCCCTTCCATCAAATCCCCATCCGAGACGATGGCATAGATGTAATGATCAAACAAGCGAAATTCGTCCCGGTTGAACTCAGCTGCAGCCCGCTCAAAAGCGATGGCCATCCCGACACCGGACGCAAATCCCTGGCCCAGGGGTCCTGTCGTCATCTCGACACCAGGAGTCAATCCCCATTCGGGATGACCGGGGGTCTTGCTTCCCCATTGGCGGAAATCCTTAAGCTCCTTCAAAGGTAATGCATAACCGCTCAAATGCAACATCGCATATAAGAGCATCGAACCATGACCCGCCGAGAGGATGAAGCGATCCCGATTTGGCCAGGCGGGATCCTTTGGATTGAAGCGCATATGCCGGGTGAATAAGCTATAGGCAACACTGGCGAGCCCCATGGGTAAACCTGGATGCCCCGAGTTGGCAGTCTGGACTGCGTCTGCCGCCAGAAAACGTATGGTGTTAAGCGCTTGCAAATCCACTTCTTTGTTCGTCGTCCCTTCAGCCTCCACATTTCCTTCGTCAAATTCTTATCGAGGATACATTCAATCGATGGGGCTTTCACAAGACAAAGCTCCCGCTTCGCATTGATGTGATCCGGATACTAATCCTTTCGTTAATGCATGAAACGACCTTGGATCCATTGTCGTAAACCACGAGTACATTCAATGCCAAGTTTGTGGCCGACATCCGCCTCACAGTAGTGGACTTCGGCCTCAGCATCAAGCAGACGTTGGACATCCGTTTGCGCGCGTTTGATGGGAACAAGTTCATCGCGCTTTCCATGCCCCCAAAAAATGGGAGTATCTTTCAATTTCTCGAGGCCACCGAAAGGCAAGAATCCCGCCAGGGCAATGATCCCGTGGACGCGTATGCCTGCACGTATACATGCAAATGCCAGCGCGGCTCCTTGGCTGAACCCCATTAGCAAAAAAGGTTTTTCGCCAAATCCATGCGATGCCTTGAGCGCTTGGAGCGTCTTTTCCAGGGCAGCCACTGCGGGCTCAAAATCTTCGAATCCAACCTGGGAAGAAGCCGGTGAGTCAGTCCAGTGATAGCCGCCGGTCGGAAGAGGTTGAATCCCCTGTGCGCTAACAATGAAGGCGTTCTCGGGCAAAACCGATTGCAGCACCCACATCACCTTCTCATCTCCACTCCAACCATGGAGCATTAATATGTGAGGTTTTTTCTCCGCTCGCGGTTCGAGAAGCAGGACAGGCACCCCCCCTGGAGGTGCTTCAATCGGGATCGGATCCATCAGCTCGCGCCCTCTTTACGATCCAGCTCATAAGACTCAGCAGCCCAATGATTAATAGACCTGGGACCAGTGCGACTGACATACAAGATAGTGAAAGCCCAAAAGCTTCAGGACCATAAACCCAACGGATTAGCAGATTGCCAACCACGAAGATGAGAATCAAGCCAAATACCCCAAGGCGGATGAAGGTGCCGCGTGAATACGCCCTGAGATCTCTTGGTTTTGACTCCTTTCTCTTCAACAATGCTCCTTTCATTCCGTAGCTGCATGCAGTGCAGTCGAGTTTAGGTTAGTGTAATTGGCAAGCCCAACAATTCCCTTATGATGAATACCGCATCCTGAATGGGATCTTGGTGAAAGGGATGTCTTCCGTCTACGTCGACCCTGGTCGTAAGTCGAGTTGCCGCTTGCTTGATTTCATCAGAAGCTTCAGTTTGCTCTGCCAGCCACTTCAAATGTTCGAGTGCATTATCATGGGAACTTGTCTGCGTCTTGTTTTCAGCATACCAGCCTGTCGCCCACCCTGCAGCCCGCCGAGCACAAACTCGGGCTCTGCCTTCATTGCCCTTCTCTCGGGAACGTTGAGCCTCTCCTAACTCAGCGAGGAGAATCGATTCTAATTCGTTCAAACTCGAGTTCATCCTCGAGTGCCCTTCCTTTCACCCGATGTATATCAGGCTTAATAGTATCTCATGACAGACGTCCTATAGCGATGGCCTGACATACATTCACCGGCTATAGGATAGGAGCCATTCAGGTTCGAGAAGCAAATTGAAGAGAAGCTTGGGCTCATGACGAAGCCAGGATGCATAATGCGCCGGGCCACGCTACTGCAAAAGAGAGATCAACCGTTGGGTTTAAGCGCCTGTGGATCTTGGTTCAACGCATTGGTGGCCGCCTACTTCCAGATTTAGTCAGGCGGAAAGAACAATTCGAGCTTTTCCATTGCGATGTAGTATGAAGCTGTATTCCCTCGGTCGATCGCTGTTCATGCCAGAGGATTGATCAGCGCAGAGCCTATGCCTACCTGGTAGCGAGCCTATGATTCCCAGAAATGATGCACAGCAAAATCCTACTACTTGATGTCGGCATTATCTTACACCTGGGAAAGTGTCTCCAGGTGAGTATCTCAGGCTCATTAATTGGATAGGGAAGATCAACTCAGACCGAGAACTCCCGGCTTCCCCGCGAAATGTGCTCGAGGAATTCTTGACGGGTTACTTCATTCTCGCGGAAACAACCCTTCATGGCACTCGTTACCATACGCGACTCTGCCTTCTTTACGCCGCGAATTTTCGAGCAAAGATGCAAACCCTCGACGACGACCGCCACGCCCTGGGGATGAATGGCGGCTTCAAGGAAATCGGCGATCTGTCGCGTCATGCGTTCCTGAACCTGAAGTCTGCGGGCGAAAAGGTCCACCACGCGCGGTATTTTGGATAACCCGATGACCTCTCCGTCAGGAAGATAGGCAACATGCGCCTTCCCCAGAAATGGGAGCAAATGGTGTTCACACATGCTGTAAAAATCGATATCCCGCACGATGACCATGTCATCGTATTCAACGGTAAAAACTGCCTCGTTGATCAGCTTGAAGGGATCAACTCTGTACCCCGCAAGAAGTTCATCATACATACGTGCTACTCGTTCGGGCGTCCGCTCAAGTCCCTCGCGAGAGACATCCTCCCCAAATGCTTCCAACAGATTTTTTACTGCTCCTTCGATTTCTGGTGTAGCTACTCCTATTCCGTCAAGAAGCTCCGCTGCAGCTTCGATATCGTGCATATCCCTGCCTCCCGTAGATGGTTAATCGTTTCTCAAATGCTATCACATGCCTTATGGATTTCCTGCAATGTAATCATGAAAGATATTGAAAGACAATATTCTGAGTACAATACTTTAAACGTAAAGACGCAACAGAATGAAATAAACTTACGCAATAGGTTCGAGATTGCATAGATTGAATAAGGAGGGTCTGGGATGGGAAAGGACCAAATCATCATTAAGGATCTTCTCCTACGAGGGATTATAGGGATCAATGACTGGGAGCGAGAAAAAGCACAGGATATTCTCATCAACATATCCTTAGTTGGAGATCTTAAGCCCGCCGGTTCCAGCGATAAAATCGATGATACGATCAACTACCGCACGGTTACAAAGAAGGTCATTAGCCATGTAGAAGAAACACAGCGCTTCACGGTAGAAGCGCTTGCCCAGGATATAGCCGCAATCTGTCTGCAGGCACCAGGTGTGCAGCGTGCCAGAGTGCGGGTTGAAAAGCCTGGCGCGTTACGTTTTGCCCAATCCGTGGGCGTAGAGATCGAGCGAGGGCACGAGGATCTTGCCTGAGCTCGCCTTCATTTCCTTAGGATCTAACATAGAACCGGAAAAAAACCTTCCACTGGCCGTATCACACTTGCGCGACCTTGGCACGCTGATCGCCACGTCTAATGTCTATCAGAATGCTGCGATCGCACCTGATCCTCAACCCGACTATTTAAATGCTGCGGTTCTACTTAAAACCCCTCTTGAGCCATTGGGAATTCGTGCTCGTTTGCGCGAAATCGAAGCACAACTCGGCCGGGTACGCAGCAAAGACAAATACGCGCCACGCACAATTGATCTGGATTTATGCCTCTATGGAGAACTCCAATTTGAGAGCCCCGAGCTCAGATTGCCTGACCCCGATATGCTCAAACGACCTCATCTTGCAATGACGCTGGCTGAACTTGCCCCGGAGAAGAAATTCCCCGGCAGCGATCGCAGCCTCAAACAGATCGCAGAGGAGCTTATGCTGGGAGCTGATTTAACCATTCGACCAGATGTAATGCTTGGTAAGTATTAAAACCTGACTCAAGGGAGAGCACGCATGACGGAACGCAACGCTGACGTCGTTATCTGCGGGGCTGGGATTGCCGGGATAGCAACCGCCTTCCACCTCAGCGTACACGCTGGCGTCAAACGCGTACTCCTGATTGATGAGCGCCCCCCGCTTTCGCTAACCAGTGACAAATCGACGGAGTGTTATCGCAATTGGTGGCCTGGCCCGGGGCCTGCGATGGTTCAAATGATGAACCGGAGCATCGATATTCTGGAAGAACTCGCCGACCAAAGCGCTAATCGCTTCCACCTCAACCGCCGTGGTTATCTCTTCGCCACAGCCGACCCAAGTCGGATAGATGACTACAAAGCGCATGCGCTCGAGGCACAAGCTCTTGGTGCAGGACCCCTGCGCATTCATGATGGCAGTTCGCGCAGCCCGGACTATATGCCGCTTAAGATGGAGGGTTATCACAATCAACCTGATGGCGCCGATCTGATCACCGACCCGGCGATGATCCGCGAACATTTCCCCTACCTAAGTGAGGATACTGTCGCCGTCATCCATCCTCGTCGTGCTGGCTGGTTCTCCGCCCAGCAACTCGGCATGTATATGCTCGAGCAAGCACGGAAGCATGGTGCCGAGATGATTGAAGGACGCGTCGAGCGCATTGAAATACGGAGCGGCAAGGTACAGGAGGTACTAACGCACACGAAGGAAGGCGTCATTCGTTTCAACACACCGCATTTCGTCAATGCCGCCGGCCCCTTTGTCAAACCTGTGGGCGTGCTTTTGAATCAGAATTTGCCTGTATTTTCCGAACTTCATGTCAAAGTCTCTATCGAGGATCGCCGGGGGCTCTTTCCCCGAAACGCCCCACTTCTTATCTGGTCCGATGCGTTGGACTTGCCATGGAGCGATGAGGAACGGGTGTTGCTGGCGCAGGATGAAGAAACCCGATATTTGCTCAATACCTTCCCGGAAGGCGTTCATGCAAGACCGGAAGGACCTTCCGATTCCCCCATCGTCCTGATCCTCTGGACCTACGACATCGAACCCGTCCAACCGACGTTCCCAATCAAGCATGACCCCAACTACCCGGAGATCGCGCTGCGCGGACTGGCTCGTATGCTGCCAGCATTAGAAGCCTACTTCGATAGCCCTCCCAAGCCCTGGTTGGATGGGGGGTATTACACGAAGACGAAGGAAAACCGCCCACTTATTGGCCCTCTCGAGGTCGAGGGCGGCTGGTTGATCGGAGCGCTCTCTGGTTATGGACTTATGGCCGCCCCGGCATGCGGGGAACTGCTCAGCAAGCACATCAGCGGGGAGGCGTTGCCGGACTATGCCAGCTGGTTTCTGCTGGAACGCTATCAAGATCCCACCTACCAGGAATTGCTTCAATCGTGGGGACGCAGCGGGCAGCTATAAGCATCCTCGCAGCCAGCATACCCATCGATCACCTCGTAATTAGCATATTTGGTATTGGGAAAGGCGAATCTCACCTTTGAGATAGAAGCTCGGCCTCCTCAAGGATCGTTCGAATTTCTACCTTTTGATCAGAGTCCAGCGCCAGCAAGGGCGACCGGGGGGGGCCGCCGTAAAACCCTAAAAGATCCAGAGCGTATTTTAAACCCGCTACCCCAAATCTGGAGGTGACAGCAGCGTTTGGACGCACCAGCCTTTGCTGTAGCACCCGCGCCTGTTCCAGTTTGCCACCGTGAAATAATTCGATCAAGCTGGCAAGGGATTCGCCCGCCAGGTTTGCCAACGCCGAGATGGTGCCTACGGCACCCACGGCCAGAGCCCCCAGCAAAAAACTGGCTGACCCTGCCAGCACCTGGAAATCTGGCGGTGCCCGCAGAATGATCTCTGCGATTTTGGCCACATCTCCAGCACTGTCTTTCAGTCCAATGATATTCTCGTGCTCGCTCAAGGGCACGATCGTATCGGCACCCATGTTGATCCCTGTATTGGCAGGGACATTGTAGAGCACCACGGGAATGGGAGCATGATCCGCAATGGCTCGAAAATGGTTGATGAGTGCCTGTGATTCCATACGGCCCTTGTAGTAGCTCGGCGTGATCACTAAAGCAGCATGCGCTCCCACCTCTGCCATGGCTTGCGTCTGTTTGAGGGTTTCTCGAGTCGAATGTAAACCCGATCCCGCCACGATCAAACGGCCTGGTCCGACCTGAGCACATACACGGCGCAGAACCTCGATGCGCTCAACCTGGCTGAGGGAAACGAATTCACCATTCGACCCCCCCACAACATACCCGCCCAAGGGTAGACCACCCCATCGCTCCAGGTTTTCTTCCAGGCGATCGAATAGGATATTCTCCTCTTCATCGAACGGGGTTGGGATGGGCGGAAATACACCCGCCAGACTGGTTCTGCCTTCCCTGGCGGACATTTTATCCAGTTCCCTCATTGTAAGTTCTAACAGCATCCTGGATCATTTTTCGGATTTTGCCATTGGGTATGGAACTAACTTCTGTGTAGCAGTCTTCGCCAATCCATATTTCTAAGGATCCATCCGTTGAGGTACCAAAATCAACCTCCAGTTTTTTCAATTCCGGATCTGAGAGCAAACGCTCGCGTACCATATCCTCAATCGCTTCCGAGACTGGCGAAGCTATCAGCTCTCCTGTCGCTGGCGCTGCGCTGGAGACCGAGTTAACCCAATCTGGTGAAGTTCCCGTTGTATCTCTTCCAGTTCTACGGCGTTGTAGAACCAGTCCAACAATCAGGGCGACAAAGAACAGAATGAGCAAAAAGACACCGACAACGACCAAAGGATTTGAAGATAACATCATGACCTCCACTTTCGTCTAAATCTAGGGGCCGATCAACACCACACGTGCCGGTGCGCCATCGCTCCCTTTAATATTTAATGGCAAGCAATAGAGCGTATAACGACCGGGAGGAACATGTGATAGGTTCAGCCCTTCGATAATAACAACCCCTGCACGCAGCAGTATCCGGTGCGTGGGCGCACCATGATCAAACGGTGCGATCGAGAGATAGTCAATCCCGACCAGTTGAATATTTCGATCAACAAGCCACTGCGCCGCGTCTGGCTGCAGCGCCACAAATTGCTCTTCGAATGTCGACCGACCAGCCTGCCAGAAACGAGAATTATCGGTTCTAAAAATCAATCGCCGAGCCCGCTTCGTGATCCCCTGCCTTTCAAGCTTATCAGCAGTTATCGTCAACTCGGTGCGCAGATCGACGACATGTACCCTGCCGATCAGGGTGTTTAGATCGAAGCTATCGACGCTTGCCCCATCCTCGATAAAGTGCAGCGGGGCATCAACATGCGTGCCCATATGCACACCACAGGCAATGCGAGAGACGTTGGCGTCTGAGCCCTCAGATATCTTCGCCACCTGGGTGATTTCGATCGGTGGATCTCCAGGCCATACCGGTAGCTCCGGATGGATGGGCAAAGTCACATCATAGATCTTCATAGCCTCACTCCCTCCGAAGATTATAGATGCGAAAGCCCCCAAATTACATCCCCATAGCGTACTGAGTGTGAGCTGCATATAATCTCATTCATCCAGGAGACGAGATATCCAATGAAAAATCATGAGATGCTAGATCGAACGATTGAAAATCAACTCGAGGGGAGTTTGGATGACTTGGCGCGATTGTGCGCGCAACCCAGCGTCGCTGCCCAGGACCTGGGCATGCAGGAATGCGCTGCCCTGGTAGGCACTTTATTGGAAGCGCGCGGTTTTGCGGTAGAGATCTATCCAACGCATGGACAGCCTGTTGTCTATGCCGAACGCAGAGGACAAAACGAACGCACCCTCCTTTTTTATAACCACTATGACGTGCAACCTCCCGAGCCCTTGGCACTGTGGGATTCCCCCCCATATGAGCCAACTCGCAGAGATGGAAAGCTTTACGCTCGGGGAGTCTCTGATGACAAAGGCCACTTGATGTGTCGTATTGCTGCAATTGATGCCCTTCTCGCACTGGAAGAGGAGCTACCATGTTCGATCAAGTTCGTCGTTGAGGGAGAGGAGGAGATCGGCAGTCCCAATCTGCCCGAATTCGTTCGCAATCACAGCAAATTACTCAAGTCAGACGCCTGTATCTGGGAGTTTGGTGGCGTCGACCATGAGGACACACCTGTACAGGTTGCTGGACTGCGAGGCATTTGCTACGTTGAGCTCAGCGTTCAAACGGCGATACGAGATGCACACTCTGGTTTGGGTGGCTCGATATTTCCCAACGCAGCCTGGCGCCTGGTTTGGGCATTGAATACTTTGAAAGGCGAGGATGAGCGTATCCGCATCCCCGGATTTTACGACCGGGTCCAGCCACCCTCTGAAACTGATCTGGCGCTATTGGCGAAGGTTCCGGAGGAGGGCGAGACCTTGAAGAACATCTACGGGCTGGATGGGTTTATCAAAGGACTTGGAGGTGGCCTTGAGCTCCAGCGTGAGGCGGTGTTCAGCCCAACCTGTACGATCTGCGGGCTGACTTCTGGCTATCAGGGGCCTGGTACCAAGACCGTGCTCCCTGCACGCGCCAGTGCAAAAGTCGATTTCCGATTAGTGCCGGATCAAGATCCTGAAGAAATCATACTTCTCCTCAGAGATCACCTGGATGCGGAGGGATTTGGCGACATCGATATCACCCTTCACAGTGGCGAGGCTCCTGCAAGGACCAACCTCGAAGATCCCTTCCTGAAATTGGTGGTCGAAAGCGCCAGGGAGGTCTATGGAAAACCCCAACGGATCGAACCCCTCTCTGGGGGTTCGGGGCCCAACCACCCCTTCATTCATGAGCTGGGGTTGCCTGTCGCCACCGCCGGATTGGGCTATCCAGAGGGGAATGTGCACGCCCCCAATGAAAACATCCGCATAGATTTATTCGAAATGGCTGTGAAGCATACCGCACGCATCATCAAAGCTTTCGCCGAAGGAGGCTAAGATGTGCATGGCAATCGCCTGTGATCATTTGGGGTGGAAACTAAAAGCGCAACGCATCCAGGGACTGGAACGGCAGGGTCACGCTGTCGAAGATCTTGGTTGTGACAAGAATGAGATTGTCGATTACCCCGATGTAGCCGAGCGGCTGGCGCTCGCTATCAGGTAAGGAGAACACGAGCGCGGCGCCTTGCTTTGTGGCATGGGGATCGGGATCTGGTTGGCGTCATCGTTTCGAGGAGCACGCTCTACCAGTGAACCGAAATGATGCGCTGGATCGACGCTACCGAATCCATGAAGTAAAAGCCGAGACAAGCGAGTAACTGTCTTGATGCTGTAACCTGGATGGGCTATAATCCCTCCCAGTGTCGGGGCGTAGCGCAGCCCGGAAGCGCACTTGCATGGGGTGCAAGGGGTCGGCGGTTCAAATCCGCCCGCCCCGACCAGAGACCGTCATCCAGGATGGCGGTCTTTTATCTTT
>JBFFQB010000037.1:0-25359 GCA_041573795.1 Anaerolineales bacterium | reverse complement strand
TGCCTGCTACTTACCGCTGTCTGAATATCGTTTCCGGGTGCCCTATATGAAAAAATCGAGAACTGGAAGGCGGGAGCGAACGCGACGCTGGCTGGCGAAGCCAGAAACCCAGGCGCTGCTAAAACATGTTTATGATCGTATCGAGCGCGAGGGCGGGCTGAGAGCCCGGGATTTTGAAGATGAGCGCGACGAGCGTGGATTGTGGTGGGATTGGAAACCAGCCAAGAACGCTTTGGAGCATTTGTTCAGCCGCGGTGATTTGATGATCGCAAACCGGGTTCGCTTTGAGCGAGTTTACGATCTGACTGCGCGCGTGCGACCCGACTGGGTAGATATCGAGGAGCCCACTGATGAAGAAGTTGCATTGCATGTGTTGGGACGGTCGGCGCGGGCTTTGGGGATTAGCACAACAGCGCAGATTGCCGATTACAGTCATGACTTCAGCCGTACGGATGCCAAACCTTTCGTCGAGCAATTACTCCAAAGAGGCCTGCTGCTCCCGGTTAAAGTGGAAGGTGCCTCCGGCGAAACCCTCGATATGGTAATTCATAAAGAACACCTATCCACGCTGAAAGCCGCAGCTGACCGAGCCCTGCTAGCGGAACGTACGACTTTTTTAGCCCCGTTCGATTCCTTCTTTTATCCACGCGGTCGTGATGGACAATTGTGGGCATTTCGTCAGGTTCTCGAAGCCTATAAACCGGCCGCGCAGAGAGAATGGGGATACTACACGTTGCCAATTCTTCATCAAGAACGTCTTGTGGGACGGATGGACCCGCGTCTGGATCGGAAGACGGGTCGACTTCATATCGAAGCCCTTTTCTTGGAGCCAAAAATCAAACTTGAGCAAGGGTTGATTGAAGCCATCGCACTGACCTTGAAGGATTTTATGCAGTTCCATGGCGCGGTTGACCTTATCATCGAAGCAAGCCGTCCCCGAGCATTTGGGAAATCCCTGCTGCGAGCGCTATAAGGGCAGCCCAGAATTCTGTTTAAGCAAGGCGGATGGATATCGGCGCTTTGATCCATCTTGTTCTCATGTACAATGCCAGGTAGCTAGCTACCCCGGAGAACCGGCAACTTCCCGCCGCATGGAAAAAATGGAACGTGAGGACCAGGGGCATGCTCGAACTCCAGCGAAAAACCCTGGGGGTTTATCAAACCAATTGCTACGTGCTGATTGACAGTGGGACGAACGAGGCGATTCTTGTCGATGCACCAGCGGAGGCCGAAACAATCCTCTCCTGGCTTGCCCCACTGAATATCCAAAGAATTGTTTTAACCCATGGCCACAGCGATCATGTGGGCGCCCTGGAAAAGGTTCGACAAGCACTTGATGTTCCCGTGGCGTTGCATCTCGCTGACAGCAAACAATTCAAGATTGAGGCCGAGATGGCACTGGAGCATGACGATAAACTCCGACTGGGTGATAGGTTGCTGCAGATCGCTCATATACCAGGTCATACTCCGGGAAGCGTCGCCATAAAGGTGCTAGATGATCAAAAATTTGATTTTGCCATTGTTGGTGACACGATCTTCCCGGGAGGGCCAGGGCACACAACCTCAGCCCAGGCTCTGCGCCAGAGCCTGGATGCGCTCGAGCGCACAGTCTTTACCTGGCCTGACCACGTAGCGCTTCATCCAGGGCATGGCAGCGCCACGACTGTTGGGGAGGAGCGGGAGCCTTTTAAAGCTTTTCGGAAGAAAACTTTACCCCCGGATCTCTTTGGCGACGTGCTCTGGCGGTGACCCACGAACCTTACAGTTTCCTTGTTCCGCCATCACTGGCGGTGCGTAGGTCTTATAATTAGGTTCGCTCAGACAAGGATCAATCAGGCCGTGACTTGTTGCGTAAATACAGGAGAGAATGATGCTCTTTCGTTGGATTTTGATCGCCCATAATTTATTTCGATGGGTAGTTGTCCTGCTTCTGGTCTGGGGGCTTTACCGGTCTTATACAGGATGGCTCAGGAAAAAGACCTGGTTGAAAGCGGATCGCCGCGCCGGATTATTGCTAACAATCGGATATGATCTGCAATTTGTGCTGGGACTGATCCTGGCTTTCATCAGCCCGATTGTAGCCGGCGCCTTTTCCAACCTCAACGCAGCCATGCAGGTCCGCGAGCTGCGTTTCTTCGCGGTTGAGCACATGCCCCTAATGTTCCTGGCGCTGATCTTTGGGCATGTAACCAGTGTGTTATCTCGCAAAGCCGAAGAAGACGTACTAATGCATCGACGCGCCGCGCTGGGGTATACCCTTGTAGCAATTATTACCCTCGCGGCGATGCCCTGGTTCCGCCCCTTATTCCGCTTCTAATCATTCTAAACACTGATGGTTCGTATCAAGCATAAGCGGGCAGAAGGCTGCAATAGAGAATGACGGTTGATTATCATTTCTATTACCCCATAGAGATCCGCTATGGAGATATTGATGCTCAGCGTCATCTCAACAATGCGAGATACTTCACCTTCATGGAGCAGGCACGTATCCACTATCTCATGCATCTGGGGCTGTGGCAGGAAGCGGACTTTGATCAAATTGGTATTATCCTGGCCGAACAATCCTGCACCTACCTGAAACCAATCACGCTGCAGCAGCGCATTGAGGTTGGTGTACGAACTGAGCGGCTGGGCGAAAAGAGCATCCTGATGCGCTACAGTCTACGTGACGCTTCAGATCATCAAGAACTGGCTACGGGTTCTACAATCCTTGTGTCCTATGACTACCAACGTGCCAGGTCGATGAAGATTCCTGATTCATGGCGCGCAAGCATCGAATCCTTTGAGGCCGAGCTTGAATCTGGAGCCGGTGGAAACGAGAATGTCAAAGGTGCTTCCACATGAAAATCGACACGGGCTTTCCACCATTAGACTGGGATCAAGCACATGAATTTGCTCGCCTTGCCGAGGAGACAGGGTTTGATGGAATCTGGACCAGCGAAACACAACACGATCCCTTCCTTCCACTGGCGCTTATCGCCGAGCATACGCAGACGATATCATTGGGAACGGCGGTTGCGATCGCCTTTGCTCGTAGCCCAGCAACGGTGGCCTATACCGCCTGGGATCTGGCCAATCTTTCCCGAGGCCGCTTCATCCTCGGCTTAGGAACTCAGGTGAAAGCGCATATCGTGCGTCGATTCGGTATGGCCTGGCCAGAGTCGCCAGTGAATCATTTACGAGAATTCGTCTCCGCTGTAAGAGCATTCTGGCGCGCTTGGCAAACTGGCGAGAAACTTAATTTCCGTGGTGAGCATTACAAGCTCTCTCTAATGACCCCTTTCTTCAACCCTGGCCCGATTGACTACCCCGAGATCCCGGTCTACCTGGCCGGTGTAAATCCCGGGCTTTGCCGCCTGGCGGGTGAAATTGCCCAGGGTTTTCATGCTCATCCCTTGCACAGTGTGAAGTACCTAGAGCAGGTAATTCTACCGGCGTTAGCTGATGGGGCGGCAAGAGCTGACCGCAGCGCTTCTGATATTATCCTGACGGTTTCTTCTTTTGTGGTCACGGATCAAAATGAGGAATTTATGGCGCGCGGGCAAATTGCCTTCTATGCCTCGACGCCCTCTTATCGCCCGGTCTTCCAGCTTCACGGGTGGGATCAGCTTGCAGAAGAGCTGTCGCAAATGGCACGGCGGGGCGAGTGGGCGGAAATGGCCGCTCAGATCAACGACGAGGTCCTCGAAGCGTTTGCGGTGGTCGCCGCTCCCGAAGATCTCGGAAAAACGCTGGCGGCGCGCTATGCAGGACTGGCCCAGCGCGTCATCCCCTATACGCCCTTTCAGCCGGGCAAGAATGAACGCTTTTGGAAAGACGTGATCGAGGAGTTTAAACAACCTTGATCATCATTGATGCACATGAGGACTTGGCCTGGAATGCCCTGACCTTTGGGAGGGATTACCGCCGATCGATGCTTGAGACACGCGCACTCGAGGCGGAAACGGACATCCCTGAGCACAATGGGCAAACCCTGATCGGATGGCCCGAGTGGATCCAAGCTCGGGTAGCCATCGTGTTCAGCACCCTTTTTGTTTCGCCCTCGCGCTGGTGCAAAGGAACATGGGATGTGATGTGCTATGACGATGCCGAGCAAGCACACCGCCAATATCATCGCAGCCTGGAATTGTACAAACAATGGGCCGATATGAACCCCGACAACTTTCGCTTGATAGAAAACCGACCCTCACTTGAGGATCATTGGGCTGCGTGGCAAGACCCATCCTGTGAAGGGCCAGTGGGATTTGTCATCCTGATGGAAGGAGCGGATGGTATTCGGGAGCCGGCTGAAGTGTTCGACTGGTTCGCCAAGGGTGTGCGGATCCTGGGTCTCTCCTGGTCGGGAACGCGTTACGCTGGAGGCACCAAAGAACCAGGTCCGTTGAGTAAAGAGGGATTTGAGCTGCTTTCCTACATGGATGAGTGCGGTATGATTCTGGATCTCAGCCACTTGAGCGAGGATGGGGCCAGGCAGGCATTGGATCAGTTTGATGGCACGGTGATCGCATCGCATACCAGCCCCCTGGCCAGAGTGCCAAACGCCGAGTTCCCAGAACGTCTGGTGAGTGATGAGTTGATCCAGCTTATCGCTGAACGTGATGGGGTGATGGGATTGCTGCTAGGGAACAAATTCTTGAAAAACAATTGGCGCGCGGGAATGGATCGCACACTGGTAAATATAGACGATATCGTGGCGGCGATTGATCATATCTGCCAACTACTGGGAAATGTTGAGCATATCGCGCTGGGAAGCGATTTTGACGGCGGCTTTGGACTTAGCCAGGTTCCTCAAGGGCTTGACAGCATCGCCGACCTGCGGTTAATTGGCGACGCTCTGCAGCAATATGGGTATTCCACCACAGATGTTGGGGCGATCATGGGATTGAATTGGTTTCGCAAGCTCCAACAAAGCCTACCTGAGGTTTAATCATTAGATGCCCCCACTAACGCCGAAACAGGCTCGAAGAGCCCGACGCTGGATGACGATCGTCTTGCTGGGATTGTTTATATTTATGATCGGTGTTCAGCCCGATATTCTGGGCCTCAACCGCAGTCTGACTGTCGGGTTTGTCCAAATTGGTGTCTGGTTGACTGGCCTGGTGATTTTGCTCCTGGCCTCCTATGCGACGGTTCGTGTCGTGAGAAATGGGAAGGCGACTTCACTGCGCGCAGATATTGGTTTAAGGCTCATCGCAACCGGCTATGTGGTCGCAGCTGTGGCTTCCTTAGCTGATTTCATCGGTGTAGGTGCGCAGCGAATGCCTTTCATCACCTTTGGACCGGTACAGGTCATCGGCCTGGTTACAGGGGTCGTTCTGAGTTTGCTGGGTGTGATCCTGTACTGGCCGCGCCAGAAGCGTGCGTCAGATGAGGAAGCTGAATCGGAAGAGATAGAGGACGCCATCGACCTGCTCAATTAGGAGCCCGGATCGTGTTTAATTGAGGCGGACGTGATGTTTCGGTTTCGTCCGCCTCATATTTTTATGGCAAAGGATCACTTCGGAGCCATCTTTTCGCTTGAGTGACCAGGAAAAACCTTCCCGCCGGGTTTAACGCGCGTATAGGCATAATTGACCGCAATCGTCACTTGACCGTACCCCACCACAATCAGATTAAGAGGATCGAGATCCTCCTGTAAGGCGACATCGCCTGCGGCAAAAACACCGGGAAGATTGGTCTCCATCTGATGATTCACTGCAAGATACCTGCGGCCAACGGTTTCCAGGCCCCACTCCCGGATCGGTCCAAGGTTTGCCTTAAATCCCAGCGCCAAGATGGCTGCGTCAACCTCGAGGGTTTCTGATTCGTTCGTGCGATTGTCGAAGATCACAGCCCGTTCAAGCTGATCTGATCCCTGGAACTCATCGAGTTCATACCACACACGCACGTCTACGTTGGAAGCCATCAGCTCATTCACGGACGAGTCGTGGGCGCGAAATCCTTCCCGGCGATGGATCAGTGTAACTCTGGAGGCAATATCGTTAAGGGCTAAAGCCCAATCCACCGCGCTATCGCCTCCACCAATTATGATGACGCGCTTTCCTGCATAATCGTTTAAATCTTTGACCAAGTAAACGACGCCCTTGCCCTCAAACTTATCGATGCTCTCATTCTTTAGCTTTGATGGCTCAAAAGCTCCGATGCCTGCCGCGATGATCACCGTGCGGCTGAAGTGGGAATTCTTATCCGTACCGATGACCCAACATGTCTCCTGCGGGCCTCCGCCTGGAAGTGGTGCTTGTTTAAGCGTTTCGGCACGTTCACCCAGCGCCATAGCGGGCTTCCATTGCAAGGCCTGCTCGAACAGGTTGTTCACCAGCTCTTTGGAAAGAATGGCCGGAAAACCAGGAGTGTCATAGATCATCTTTTCGGGGTAAAGCGTGATTAATTGCCCACCGGGTTGCGGTAGGGCATCGATGACCTTCACCTTCATCTCGCGCAAGCCGGCGTAGAAAGCACCAAATAGGCCAGTAGGACCGGCGCCAATGATCGTAATATCAAAAACTTCTTGGTTGTTGCTCTTGCTCATCACTAAAAGTAGGCCTCCATTTGCACTCGTGCGAGCGGGATTATAAAGCTTGGCGCGTAACGCTGTCAATTAAGGCGATAAAACCAGTGCGATTTGGTATGACGGGCCAGTAGCAGTGGACAGCACTCACCAGGAAGATTAAATCACGCTGCGATCAACAGCAGCACAACGATGGTAAGCAGGAACAAGATCCCGGCAGAAACCAAATACCCGCTGCGAGATTGCTCCCATGACGAGCGGTCCACGAGCTGGCCCTGCTCCGTCAATAACCAGATGATCTCAAAACGCGGTCCTAACCACCAACTAATCGATGCCCCGGCAACCAAACCGCCGAGATGGCCCCAGTTGTCAATCCCCGGCATCAAACCTAGGCCCAGGTTGAGCAGAGCGACCAGAATGATCTGGCGTAGTTGTAGTCGACCAAAACGACCGAACAGACTCCGGTGACGGTATAGAAAAGCCGCCAGAGCGCCAAGCATACCGAAGATCGCCCCAGAAGCGCCTGCGCTTGGATAAGGGCTTAGAGCAAGGCTAAAGATAATACCGGCGAAGCCGGCTTGAAGATAGGTGATCAAAAAACGGGGCGTACCGAAAAAGCGCTCTACAGCCGGTCCGATTGCATAGAGTGAGTACATGTTGACGAAGATGTGGGGAATTCCGATATGCAAAAAGATCGGGGTGATGAGTCTCCAAACCTCGCCGCGCAAGATTTCGTTGCGAGACTTGGCGCCATATTCAAGCAGAAAATCGGTACCGAACCATTGATCAGTCAACATTTGTCCCATGAAGAAGACAACCGTAATGGCAATTAAGGAGAAGGTACCCGGAAAACGAGACCAGATCGGAACAGCACGATCAGACCGATCCCCTGATGCTTCCGGTTGGAGTTCGCTATTCCCAGGACCTTGTCGAGGATCTTCCATTAAAGACTTACCTGGCGGGGAGTAGTTCGGTGGTGTTCAGCATGGATGATGGCCAGGATCGTTTCAACCGCCTGATCTAATTGGTCCTCTGCATTAACAACGTAATAGTCGAAGAGCCCGACTTGCTGGAGTTCTTCCCGGGCCGTTTCCAGCCGGAGCGCGAGTTTCTCAGGGGTTTCTGTTCGTCGTGCCTTCAACCGTTCTGTCAATTCATCCTCCGAGCGTGTAGAAAGGAAGATTAACAGGGCTTCTGGGTAGATCTTACGGATTGTGGCAGCTCCCTGAACATCAATGCGCATGAGCACGTCTTGTCCACTGTGCAGCGCATCGTATACCTGGTCCTTGGGGATACCCTTGTACTCACCGTAAACGAGAGCGTGCTCGATCAAGGCCTGAGCTTCGATCATTTGCTCAAATTCATCTTTTGTGACGAAGAAATAATCAACCCCATCAACCTCACCATCGCGTTGTGGGCGTGAGGTGGCAGTAACGACAAAGTGAAGAGGTAAATTACGCGCCTGCATGTTTTTGAGAACGCTGTCTTTCCCCACACCGGATGGGCCGGAAATCACGATGAGCAAGGGGCGGCTTTGTCGGTTGAGCATTTCCTCAAACATGACCGTTGATACCTCCAGCAACGGTCAGTATAATCCATACTCTGGGAGGTTGCGATGCCGACGTACGATTATCGCTGTGAAACATGTGGTAAACGAGCATCCATTGTTCAGCGTTATGAAGACTATGGTGTGGAAGCGGTTACGTGCCCGCATTGCGGCAGCGCGAAACTACAGCGGCTGATCAACCGCGTCCGTTTTGCCCGCTCGGAAGAATCCAGAATGGATTCGCTCGCAGATCCCGGCGCGTGGGGAGATTTTGACGAAAATGACCCCCGCTCGATGGCGCGCATGATGCGCAAGATGGGGCAAGAGATGGGCGAGGATCTTCCTGACGAGTTTGACGAGGTCGTTGATCGGTTAGAGGCCGGGGAAAGCCCCGAAGCGATCGAGGAGAGCATGCCCGACCTGGGCCTGGGGGATGATCTCTAAAGGGAATACCACAAGATTTAAACAAACTGCCCGGCATTTGCGCCGGGCGGTGTTCGTTAACAGCAGTAACGCACTAAGCAGTTTTCAGACGTGCGTCTACGACGGTGCGAATATCACTCCAAACATCATCAGATTCCCGAGCGGCGTCGATCTTCACCCAGCGACCAGGGTCATCTGTGGCCAGTTGAGCATAGCCTTGGCGCACACGTTGATGAAAGGCCAGCTCATAGGCGTCCAGGCGATTCCAATCCCCGCCCTGCTGGCGACGTTGCAAGCCTTGTTCGACGGGCAGATCAAGGAGCAGGGTCAAATCAGGCACGAGGCCGCCGGTAGCGAATGTGGTGACATTGCGCAAAGTTGCCAGATCGAGCTGATGACCAAAACCCTGGTAAGCAAGCGAGGAGTCGAAGTAGCGATCACAAACAACGACCCCATCTTTTTCGAGGTGTGGGCCGATCGTCTGTGATACGTGCTGGGCGCGCGCTGCAGAGAACAGCAGGAATTCAGTGCGGGGGTCCATCGCCGTATTACCCAGGCTGCCTAGAATGTCGCGTATCTGGTCACTAATCGGAGTGCCGCCCGGTTCACGTGTCAGCAGCGTGTCAAAGCCATGCTCTTTGAGATGCTCTACAAGGCGGGCAGCCTGAAGGGTTTTCCCGCCGCCATCGGGCCCTTCGAAGGTGATGAAGTAGCTCAACTGCGAAAGATCCTCACTCGGCGCTGTGGCTCCTTGCCATAGGAATGCGACACCAGGTTGGCCTGACGCGCCATCTGATGCTGTAAGCGACGCACATAAGACGAAGCGGGAGTCAGGTCAATCGAACGGGCACCATTTAAAATCTGCTGAATCGCCCGCTGGGCTTCCTCCAGAGCCGCGTCGAGTGCCGGGTCGGCGCTGGCTTGTAGATTAAACAACTCTGTGAGAAAACCTTCCATTTGGTTCACCGTATTTGAGCGCAGGACATAAATGGGGGTCCGCCGATTCTCAGCATCACGGATTACCTTCTGCCGGTTGCGATAATAGGAGCGTAGAGTCACCATCACTTCGGCATTACCGAGACTGTCGGCCAATACGACTGGAACACCGAGCCGTTTGGCTGCGGTGCGCAGGCGATTACGCGCGACGCCATAGGGATATATACGGATTGGTGAAAGTGGCGTGCCCGGCATGCGCGGCGGTGTGGGTGAGAATGGCAAGCCATTTTCGACGCCCGAGGGAGCGGTTGGCAAGGCCGTTTGACGGCGATAGCCGGAGGCTGCCATACCTCTCTCGGCGGGCGCTGCCGAGCCAGCCTGGACCTGCACCTCCCCTTGTTCGTCAATCAAACGCAGCTCAGGCAGGAGCGGACGACCACGTAGCATCGTGTCCACCGCAGCGGCCACATCGCGATGAACGGCTAAACGTTCGCGCTCCTGGATTTCGATGAGTACGTCGAAGGTGGGGGCTGCGCGCCGCTCCAGAACCGTCTTCTGGGTACCGCGGCGACGTGCTTCTTCGTCCGAGAGGGTGACAGATTCGATGCCACCGATCAAGTCTGAGAGGGTTGGATTCAGCAGCAAGTTCTCAAGCGTGTTGCCATGAGCGGTGCCAATTAACTGGACGCCGCGCTCGGCGATCGTGCGGGCTGCCACCGCCTCCATCTCCCGGCCGATCTCATCGATCACGATCACCTCAGGATTATGATTTTCAACCGCCTCGATCATCACCTCGTGCTGCAAAGTTGGCTCACGCACCTGCATGCGCCGGGCGCGACCTATGGCAGGGTGAGGAACGTCACCATCGCCGGCGATCTCATTCGAGGTATCGACAATAACCACGCGCTTCTCTTCAGCCAGGATGCGCGCCGCCTCTCGAAGCATCGTCGTCTTACCCACCCCCGGCCTACCCAGCAGCAGAACGCTGCTGCCGCCGGTTATGAAATCTTCGATGATGTCGATGGTGCCATAAACAGCCCGACCGACCCGACAGGTGAGGCCGACGACCTCACCGTGGCGATTGCGGATCGCCGATATTCGATGCAGGGTTCTTTCGATCCCAGCGCGATTGTCGGCGTCAAACTCACTGATACGCGTGAGAACATACTCGATGTCAGAGCTTTGAATTTCAGCCTCGCTTAGGGTGATTTCATCGTCGACGAACCGGGCAGTAGGGACACGACCCAGATCGAGGATCACCTCGAGCAAGTCCTCGGAACGATCGACTTTCTTGAGCGCCTTAGGAATGATGGGCGGGAGCACCGCCATTAAGTCATCGAGATTGTCAGTAATCCGTTGTTGTTTCATAGTGGTCGTGTTGATTTTGGGTCGGCCTGATGGTCGAAATGGGTAAATGAGGCCGTGGGTTCGGGTTGGGTGCCCTCTATTGCAGGCAAGGTGGCGCGAACTTTATCGCTTACAAGATGAGCGAGACGCTTCACCATGACGGCTTGATCGCTGCAGGGCGTGAATCCCAGGCGATCCAACGAGCCCCCTACGCCGCCCTGGTATGAGCGCACGCTTACAAACAAGGGCTTGCTATTGCTTGGCGAAAACCCTTGAATGAACCCCGCCAGCAGGTCATCGCTTAATATGGCCGCCGGATGGAAATAGGGTTGGATCCATATTCCGCGTGGTCCCCGCTGGATATCGAGATAACCCAATATCTCTCCCTCGAGCCAATACACAAGGCCGCGATTATTGCGCTCGGGTGGCGGCTCAACCTGCTGCACAAGAGCGGGAACGATGTTCAGGTAGAGCGCTTGAATGGCATTGTGGTCGTTGCGAAGCTCAGGGCGCCAGGCGTGCTCTTTCGGTTTAGAGTTCCTAATGGAGGGTTGATCTAATCGCCAAACCCGCTGCCGGGCATAGACACCAAACCCTGCCTTGCGCAATGCTTCCAAGCCCGGGCTGGCCTCATCGACTTCTGCCACGAGCGCCTGGCACCCGCGCTCTCCAGCAGCTCGAGCCATGCTCTCAAGAAGTTGCATCCCAGCGCTTGCGTTCAACGCTTCCGCTGGCGTCAGATAGGCAAGGTGCGCCTGAAAGTGACTTTCCTGGATGTGGATCTGACCGAGCGCCTCGGGTAATTGATCTTCGTCCGCTCTCACAACAAGCGTGTGAATTGACCGGTTGGGCGCGAACATTTCCAGGAGTGTATTCTGGATTACATGAGGGCCTCGAGTGTAGCGCAATTGCGAATTAAGACAGACACCGCGGTTGCGCACGCGTTGGAGCAGGGCAAAATCTCGCCAATCGAAACTACGGACGTTCATACGTTACTCACGGACCATGCCGAGAAAATAACGGTGCAAACGATCGTCACCGGTTAACTCGGGATGAAAACTTGTGGCCAAAAGATGACCTTCCTGGGCCGCCACGATCTTACCCTGTCCGCTATCGTCTGGCAATCGAGCCAGGATGTCCACGCCATCTCCCGCTCCTTCTATCAGCGGGGCACGGATAAACACAGCCGGGAAGGGCCGTTCGGAATCATCAATGCGGGCAACCGGCAGATCGATTTCAAAACTATCGATCTGCCGTCCGAAGGCGTTGCGCTCAATTTGAATATCCATCATTTCCAATAAAGGTTGCTCGCGTTGGGCATCCCTCGAAAGTAGGATCGCGCCTGCGCACGTTCCCCAGACGGGACGCGTTGATCCAAATTGGCGCAACGGCTCGATCAGATCGAAGGTGGTGGCCAACTTGCCGATTGTGGTTGATTCGCCGCCCGGGACGATCAATCCTGAAAGGCCCTCGAGTTGAGTGGCAAGGCGAATCTCGCGCGTTTCAACCCCCAGCCGAGAAAGGAGGTTGCAGTGTTCTATAAAATCTCCTTGCAAAGCAAGCACGCCGATGATCATTCTGAGAGCTTCTTCTGTTTTCCGCTCCAGGTTTCGATCTCGATGGCAAAGACCGAGGTGAGCGTTAATTCCTGTGGTGTAATCGCCTGGTAATGCTCACCTGGACGGTGCTCCGGGAAGTATTTTCCTAGCAAACCGTACAGCCCGTGCTCGGCTTCGTTGCGATCTTCAACAACCCTTGCCTGTCCAAAGACCAGCACGCTGGCATATTCTGTGCTGAACTCCATCGCAGTTTCAGCCGGGATTAGATCGCCCATGTCGGCGACACCGAAGCAGACTTTTGGGTTGGCTTCGATGTTTGCACGTGTGCGGCCGACGCTGGCGGTATGGAAATAAATCCGGCCCTGCGCTTCGTCAAACCAGTAGAGGTTTGGATTAAGGAAGGGTTGGTTATCAAGGCTTGTAGCGATGAAGCCGACCTGTTGACGGTGAAGCAATTCGGTGATCCTGGTATCGTCTTCGAGGGCGCGATCGGTTCGGCGAATGCGAGTGCGTGGATCTTCAGGTTGCCGGGAGGGAGATGTCTCCAGTTTGCTCACCAACCGCGTTCTGCCAGGCGCTCCCCTTCCAGGAGATCTGAGACCTCGATCCCGACCATTGGTTCGCCCAACCCCTTGCTAATCTCAGCCAGGATCTTTGCATCCTGGTAGTATGTCACGGCTTCGACGATGGCCTTGCCTCGCTTGGCCGGATCGCCGGATTTGAAGATGCCTGATCCCACAAAGACTCCATCCACGCCAAGCTGCATCATCAACGCCGCGTCCGCCGGAGTGGCGATGCCGCCGGCGGCAAAGTTGACGACCGGCAAACGTCCAAGCTCACGCGTCTCTTTTACCAACTGGTAAGAGGCTCCGATTTCCTTGGCGTAGCTGGTCAATTCGTCCTCACGCAGACCCTGGACGTGCTGGATCGCGCCGATTACCGAGCGGGCGTGACGAACCGCCTCCACCACATCGCCGGTCCCGGCTTCGCCCTTGGTGCGAATCATCGCTGCGCCCTCCCCGATGCGACGAAGGGCCTCGCCTAAATTTCGGCATCCACAAACGAACGGCACTTTGAAGGGATGTTTGTCGATGTGATGGCGCTCGTCAGCCGGGGTGAGAACTTCGGATTCATCGATGTAGTCGACGCCAAGAGCCTCCAGGATTTGCGCCTCAACGAAGTGTCCGATACGGCACTTGGCCATAACCGGGATGCTGACCGCATCCATGATTTCCTGAATTAAGGCAGGGTCGCTCATGCGGGCCACGCCGCCGTGCGCGCGGATATCGGCCGGAACTCGCTCCAGCGCCATAACGGCAACAGCACCGGCTTCTTCAGCGATACGAGCATGCTCGGCTGTGACCACATCCATGATCACGCCGCCTTTAAGCATCTGTGCCAAGCCGCGTTTAACTTTTACCGTGCCCACGTCCTTTGCCATTGCCACCTCCTGTGGCCTCACTCTATGGTAGTTTGATTCTACCACGGAGACCCTGGTGGACCCACGACTGTGGCAAGCCTGTGTTGGGGTAGTGAGCGGCCGGTTTCTAAAAAAAGGGCTTGACAAAACGACACAAATTAGTACAATTAGTACAAAGATACAATAATACAATGAGACAATAATACAATTCTATGTTTACCGACCTGGATTTCCGCAGCCACATCCCCATTTACGTTCAGCTGGTTGAAAGGGTTAAGCAGCTGATCGCAACCGGTGCTCTCCTGCCAGGAGATCAATTGCCGACCGTGCGCCAATTGGCAGCCGAATTGCGGGTCAATTTCAATACTGTGGCAAGGGCCTATCGCCTGCTGGACGAATCGGGTGTGATCTCCACCCAGCAGGGTCGCGGCACCTACGTGTTGGAGGCCCCACCTCCTGAGGATGCTCTGCGCTTGCGCCAATCCGCACTCGATGGGATCGCCCGCCAATTTTTACAGGAGGCTCATCGGATGGGCTTTGAAGCTAATGAGGTTCAGGGCAAGCTGGAGGCCTTATTAACGCTCTGGCGTAAAGCTGGGGCGCCGCCAGACGACGAATAGCGCGCTGGCCAAGGATGGGTAATCACATGAAACGAAAATCAATGAACGAGCTGGTTCCACCAAAGGTTGAGGGGCGATCGAGCATCCGGGTCCCGGGTGTGGCCTTTGCAACCTGGTTGATCCTCGGGGTTGCTTCCGTCATCGCCGCGTTGGTCTTGTATTTGCTCCGAGTACCCGTGCTATGGGTGGGTTTGACGATGGGACTGATCGACTTAATCGGCCTTTACCTGCTCTTTGCGATCAAGGTTGCAGATCAATGGGAAAAAGCAGTGATCCTGCGCTTTGGTCGGTTTATCGGTCTGCGCGGCCCAGGCGTCTTCTGGGTCATCCCGGTTGTCGATCGCATACCGGTATGGATCGACCACCGCGTGATGGTTACACCCTTCAGTGCCGAGAAAACCTTGACCAAAGACACAGTGCCGGTCGACGTGGATGCAGTGTTATTCTGGCTGGTCTGGGATGCGGAGAAGGCGGCATTGGAGGTTGAGGATTACCGTGTGGCAATCGCCTGGGCAGCGCAAACAGCCCTGCGCGAGGTAATCGGCCAGATGGAATTGGCCGATATCCTTGTCGGGCGAGCCCGTATGGACCGCGATCTACAGAAAATTATCGATGAAAGGACAACCCCCTGGGGTGTCACGGTTCAATCAGTAGAGATCCGCGACATTGTGATACCACAAGAGCTCGAGGATGCCATGAGCCGCCAAGCTCAGGCGGAACGTGAGCGCCAAGCGCGCGTGATCTTGGGCGAATCCGAGAAGCAGATCGCACAATCCTTTGCGGACGCATCCGAATCCTACCAACAGAACCCCACAGCGCTGCACCTAAGAGCCATGAACATGCTCTTTGAAGGCTTGAAGGAAAAAGGCGCGCTCGTGATTGTGCCTTCGAGTGCGGTCGATACCATGAATCTGGGAGGGGTGATGGGCATGGCGTCGCTGGGGGTTGCTGGCGATATGGCCAATCCTGCCCCCTAACGCTCGTGAGGTAAAACTATGGAGTATCGTGTTGAAATCCTCGGTGGTACGATGCGTGGCCCCAAGCCTAAAGAGCTTGAAGCCTTATTGAATCAAGTGGCTGAAGAAGATTGGGTTCTATACGGGCTATCCTATAAACCTAACACGAGTCAATTGTGGATCATCCTGCAGCGCCAACTGGAAGGGGAGAAGCCTCGTACACGTCGTAAAAGCTGGTTGGCGGACTGGTCTTGACTCGTGCATGTTTCACGTGAAACATGCTGATATTACCGCCTGCGCAGTCGAAAGTTCGTCCGGCCGTGCGGCGGTAACTGTCTTGTCGGCGATAAGATAAGCAAACGAGGTTTTGTATGTTGGGAGTGATGCATGGCCTGGCCCCCTTGTTGATGGTATCAATCCCACTGCTGCTCGCCGCTGTATTGGTTCGGCGATGGCGACTGGATTGGGCGGTGTTTGGCCTAGGGGCCCTGACGTTCATCACATCCCAGGTGCTGCACATCCCCTTCAATCAATTTGTGCTGAATCCACAGTTGCAGGAAATGGGGGGCCAGGGTTGGGCTTGGGTGGCGGTAGCCCTGTTGCTGGGGTTGTCTGCTGGAATTTTTGAAGAGCTGGCGCGCTATTTCATGCTCGGGCGCCTTGCCTCCCGGGTGCGAGACTGGCACCAGGGTGTGTTGTATGGGGTGGGCCATGGGGGCATTGAGGCCATATTGCTGGGCGCGCTGGGGTTCTATTCGCTCTTCCAGGCGCTGACCTTGCGCGGCGTGGCGCTTGAGGGCATAGTGCCGCCAGAGCGGTTGGAAATAACCCGCCTTCAGCTCGAGGCATACTGGGGTTTGGCATGGTACGAACCGCTGTGGGGGGTGCTGGAGCGCATTTCGGCGCTGGCTTATCATGTCCTTGCCGCATTGATGGTGTTGAAGGCTGTGGTACACAAGCGTAGGATCTGGTTGTTCGGCGCCGTCCTGGCACACACACTTTTTAACGCCGTGGCGTTGATCGCAGTGAAAAATATCGGGGTTGCAGGGACGGAACTGCTCTTGGCTGGAATCGGTGGCCTCAGCGTCTGGGCGACCTTCCGTTTGCGCCCGAGTTTGACGTCAGGAGATGGGGAGGATGATGCCCCTCGGGCAGCCGGGCCAGGGCAGCGACCGCGGGGACTCCCGGCTGTGGTTGAAACAGAGCGAATCGATGAAAGTAAATTTGTGTGATCCCTAAGGGAACTGTGTCAGCGGACTGGTTGAGGGAGGTGGGTGACGGATGATTGAGATGGAAGGCTTATCGAAGCGCTTCGGAAAAACGCAGGCGGTTACCAATCTTACCCTTGAAGTAAAACAGAGCGAAATTTTTGGGTTCCTGGGGCCAAATGGCGCGGGAAAGACGACTACAATCCGCTTGCTGGGCGGGTTGATCGCGCCAAGCTCTGGCAGCGCGAAGGTGGCAGGGTATATCCTCGGGAAGGAGGACATGCAGATCCGCCAGCATGTGGGTATCCTGACCGAGTCACCAGGCCTTTATGATCGCTTGAGCGCTGAGCGCAATTTGAGTTTTTTTGCAAAACTTCACGAAGTGCCAGATGAGGCGTCGCAGGTCGAGCGCTACCTGCGCATGCTGGGATTATGGGAGCGCCGGCATGAGGCCGCGGCGACGTTCTCCAAAGGTATGCGCCAGAAGCTGGCTATCGCCCGGGCACTTCTGCATGAGCCACAGGTACTTTTTCTCGATGAGCCAACCAGCGGACTGGATCCCGAGATGGCGCGCTTGGTGCGTGAATTCATCGCCGATCTCAAACAAGAGGGGCGCACCATCTTCCTTTGTACCCATAACCTGGATGAGGCTGACCGGCTGTGTGATCGTATTGCCGTGTTCAATGCTAGCCTTCTTGCAGTGGATACGCCCACAGCCTTGCGACAGAAATTGTTTGATCGCAAAGTTGTGTTTCATCTTGTGCGAGCATCCGACGCATATGTGGACCTGCTTGAGACCTTTGAGTTTGTCCGTAGTGCTGATAGTGTGGATCGGAAGCTGGTGGTGGGCTTGGACGATCCTGATCGTCAGAACCCGATTCTCGTCAAGGCGCTTGTTGATGCTGGAGCCGAGATCCAGTTCGTGGGCGAATTGCGGCGGACGCTGGAAGATGTTTACCTTCAGCTGGTCAAGTGAGTGAAGCGCTGATGTAGTGTAGGAGTGGAGTGGCCATTTAATGAAGAAACTTTGGATCATCACACGTAAAGAATGGGCAGAGATCTTTAAGAACCGCTTTGTCTTGTTTACCGTCGCGTTTCTCCCGATAATATTCACTGCGCTGCCACTGATCACGCTGGCCACCATGGGGGAATCAGGCGAGATTGAGGGGTTGAACACCGCCGATATGCCGGCACGATTTGAAGAGATGTGTGTCGGTATGACCGGATCGGAGTGCGGCCAGTACTTCATTGTCAGCCAGTTCATGTTGTTGTTTATGGTGATGCCCCTGGCGATCCCGGTGACGATTGCTACCTATAGTATTGTTGGCGAGAAGACGACCCGGACGCTCGAGCCATTGCTGGCGACACCGATTTCAACCCTCGCGCTCCTGGGTGGTAAGGCATTAGCAGCAGTGTTGCCCGCCATTCTGGTCACATGGCTCGGTTTTGGCGTCTTCCTGGTGGGGGCGGTTATCATCACAGGGGGTGGCGGATTGTTGACGGGGATCCTTAACACCCTGTGGCTGATTGCGATTTTTGTTGTGGGTCCGTTATTGGCTCTAGCGTCGGTTAATGTGGCGGTGATGGTATCCTCCCGTGCCAATGATCCACGAGTGGCAGAGCAGCTAACGATGTTGGTGATATTGCCGCTGTTGGGCCTGTTCTTTGGTCAAGTGACCGGATTGATCCTCATTAATCAGCAAATTATCATTTGGATGGCGATCGGGATGGTCGTTTTAGATGCAGGATTGCTCCTATTGGCAACACAAATCTTCGAGCGGGAGGCGATCCTTACACGGTGGAAGTAGGTATCAGGAGGCTCCATGCGGTTTAAGTGGTTGGTGCTGGTCGGGATCGTGCTCATGCCCGCAGGAACCGTCTTGGCTCAGTCGGAAGAACCAGTGATCAGTCTACGCCTGCGCCGAAACTTTGGGTATCAAGCCGGCAGAAAAATGCAGGGCAGCTTCTCGCTCGAAGCCGTGACGTCGGATCGCTTGGTCAGCGTTGATTTCAGGATCGATGGGGAGATGTTGGCTACAGTGTCTGAATCCCCGTTCCTGGTGACGTTTAGCACCAGCGCGTACAAGCCGGGAGAGCATCAGCTTCAAGCATTCGCCATTAATAGCGCTGGTGAGTCACTCGAATCTCCCGTTGTCGGAGTCACGTTTATCACTGCTGAAGAGAGCTGGCAGGGCGCGGGTCGCATCGCTGGCTGGATCCTCGGAGGCGCACTGCTGCTTATGCTCGTGGGGACGTTTGGAGCAGGGTTGCTTTGGCGTGGGCGGACTCCTTTCGAACCAGGTGTCTATGGTTCGGCCGGGGGGGCGGTATGCAAGCGATGCCAGCTGCCCTTTAGCCGACACCTTTTCGCGCTCAACCTGCTGATAGGAAAACTCGAGCGCTGCCCTCATTGTGGCCTGGTTGCAATCGTGCCAAGAGCCAGTCAGGGCGCATTGGAGGCTGCAGAGATGCGGTACCGCGCGGATCAGGTAAAGGGACAGCGTGCGGTGCAAACAGACGAAGAAGATTTCAGAAGACGACTGGAAGACTCGCGCTTCGAGGGTTGAGCACAAACAGGCGCAACGTGTACAATAGGTGAAGATTCTACCGGGCACAGGCTGTGACCGGTTTTTGTTTGGTGAGCATGTATGTCTGCAGGTCGACAGCCCATCTGTGATTACGAAGGATCAGATTATCAACAATCCTTCTGGGATCAAGCCGAGCGCGCCTATGAGGATCGAGTCGAGGCCATCGCGCTACGCAGGCTGTTGCCAGAAGAAGGGCTACGACTCCTGGAGCTCGGTGCAGGCGCGGGGCGCAATACAAGCCGCTATCAAGGCTATGATCAGATTGTGCTGCTGGATTACTCGCGCAGCCAGTTGGAGCAGGCCATGGAGAGACTTGGGCAGGATGAGCGCTACGTCTATGTAGCTGCGGATGTGTACCGGTTGCCATTTCGAGCGGGCGTGTTTGATGGGGCAACTATGATTCGTACGCTCCACCATCTCGTTGACCCGACACAGGCTTTGCGAAATGTTCGCCAGACATTGACCCGCGGCGCGGTGTTTATTTTAGAGTTTGCGAACAAGCGCAATCTTAAAGCCATCCTGCGCTGGTTGATGGGCAGGCAAGAATGGAGTCCATTTCACCCAGAGCAGGTAGAGTTCGCCGAACTCAATTTCAACTTCCATCCAAGAACAATCCGAGCAAGTCTCCGGGAGATTGGTTTTGAGATTCGGGCGACGCTCACGGTGTCGCACTTTCGAGTCAAATTCTTAAAGCGCTGGATTCCACTGGAAATCTTGGTTGCTGCAGATGCGCTCGTGCAGTGGACGGGAGCGCTGTGGCAATTATCGCCAAGTGTGTTTGTGCAATTAGGCATTCCCGGTGAAAAGGAGATGCTTGCGGCGGGCTCGATCTTCCTTTGCCCGGAGTGTCGCAACGAAGAGTTAGAAACCCAGGCTCAGGGTTTACGTTGTAGCGGCTGTGGGTGCGAGTGGGGATACCAGGGCGGGATCTATGATTTCCGGGACCCAATCGGTAAGTCCTAGCGCAGATGTTACATTATGTCAAGTTATCAGGAAGGGTGGAGGTGAGGGATGCTGCCGGAGCGGGAAACCTACCGTGTCGAGATTGAGGGGGTAGTACGCGAATTGCCATTGTTCGAGGTCGCCCCGGGATTGAAGATCGCTGTGCTCAACATTCTTGGGGATACCGAACTCGTCCAAGCATGTGCAGAAGCCTTGACGCGAGCGCTGAAACAATACGAGTACGATCTGCTCGTCACTGCAGAAGCGAAGAGCATTCCGCTCATTCAAGCCATGGCCGTGGCGAGTGCGAAACGCTACATCGTGCTGCGCAAGAGCTTTAAACCTTACATGGGCGAGACGCTCAATGTCGAGACGATTTCTATCACAACTGGCAAGCCCCAAACCTTGTATATGGACGAGAAGGATCGTAACTTGGTTAAGGGCAAACGTGTTGTTCTCGTAGATGATGTCATCAGTACAGGCTCAACGTTAGATGGTATGCGAGCCCTAGTCAAACAAGCGAAGGGTGAGGTTGTCGCCGAAGCCGCCATCTTTACTGAGGGGGATCAAGATGACTGGGACGATATTGTCGCCGTTGGCCACCTGCCATTGTTCAAGGATTAGAAAATTGACGGATACGACAGCTTAAATCAAGCCAGCCAAGCCGATAGTGGTGCACGGATTGGCTGGCTTTTTCGCGCGACCTGGAACATCTTTCGTGCGTACAGAAACCAGGAGGGAAACATGGAACAAAGAAATCGATCCAATCTCGCAGCAGGGCTCTTACTGATTCTGGTTGGTGGGGTATTTTTAGCAGCGCAGATAGCACCCGGTCTTTTCACTTGGTTTCAGCCCGAATTAAATTGGCCCTTATTTGTAGTAGGGGCCGGATTTGTTCTCCTGGTCATAGGCCTCTTGGCGAACGAGCCGGGAATGGCCGTGCCGGCATGCATCGTTGGCGGTGTGGGAGGCTTGCTCTACTGGCAGAATCTGACTAAAAGGTGGGAAACGTGGTCGTACGCCTGGGCTTTGATCCCCGGTTTTGTTGGTGTGGGCGTGATTCTTTCAGGGATTTTGTCTGGTCAAACGGCGCAATCCTTCCGTGAGGGAGGGCGTGCCATCCTGGTCAGCCTGGTGTTGTTTGTGGTTTTTGGGACCATCATGGGCGGCCAATTCACGGGATTTGTGTGGCCCTCAATTTTGATTGCGGCAGGCGTCATCCTGCTTATCGGAAACCTTCTGCGGGGAAGATAAAAAACGCGGAGCGTGGGACGGGAACGAGACCGACACCATTTCAGAAACTCTGCGGTCAGGAAATGGGGTTGGTCCTGTCGGTGTACCCCTCATTGCAAAAGGAGATCTATCGGTGTCATCATCAAGGTTTGTTCGCATACGATCAGAGGGGATGCTAGGGGGCGTCTGTGCAGGTCTGGGTGCCTATCTTCGGATCGATCCCATTTTTGTGCGCATATTCTTTGTATTACTGGCTTTTGCGGATGGCGTGGGCATCTTCGCCTATCTGATCCTTTGGCTCCTGCTGCCGAACGTATCCGGCCAGGAGGGGCAAGCATTCGACGAGACGGTTCGACAGAACGCTGGTGAGCTGGCGGAGCGGGCACGTAGCCTTGGCTCCGATTTCTCAAGCGGCTTCGAGGGAGCACACCCACAACTCCCCATGATCCTGGGGGCAGCGTTGATCATCCTGGGATTCGCTTTTCTAATCGACAACTTGAATATTCCTTGGCTGGCTTGGGTTCGATATGATTTCTTGTGGCCGCTATTGCTGATTCTGGCGGGTATTGTACTGCTGGTCCGACGAGCGCGAGGAGAGTGAAATGAGCTCGTCTCACCCACGGCGAGGTCTTGTTGGCCCAGCGCTGTTGATCGGCCTTGGCATTCTTTTTCTATTAGAGAACCTCGACATACTAGCCTGGAACGTCTGGGAGGCTGTGCTGCGCCTTTGGCCGCTGCTATTGATCGCGTGGGGTTTGGAGCTCCTTCTGGGTCGAAGATCGGCATGGGGTGCTGCATTTGCGCTGATCCTGACCCTGGCCCTGTTGGTGGGCGGGGCATTTATCCTTGGCGATTCCCAGCTCCAAACCGAAACAAGGATCAACTTTAATATTCCGCTGGCAGCGACCCAGCACGCCCGGATCAGGCTTGATCCAGCCTTGGCCTATATTAGAGTGCGCACCGCCGAGGACGACAGCGAGTCGCTGCTGGAAGGTTATGCTCATCCTCTACCCGGCGAGGAAATTGATCAGGAGATCACCCAAGCTGGTCGCCGGTTAGAGGCGACGATACGCACGTCGACCGGCATTGTTATGCCGTTCTTGCACGTTTCTACTGATCGCAACAGTTGGGATTTTAGGCTACATCCCGAGGTCGAGTACGATCTAAGCCTAAAAGTTGGGGCAGGCAAAACAGACCTCTTCCTAGAGCCAATGGCTATGGAAAGGATTGATGTAGATACAGGAATTGGACAAGCAATTATCCGTCTACCAGCCACCGGAAATTATGAGGCTGTGATCAAAGGCGGGTTGGGCCAAGTGATTGTGATCCTACCCGATGACGTTGGAATCAAACTGTTGGCTACTGTGGGCATTGGGGCAGTCGATGTGCCCAAGGATTACCGCCGCGAGGGAGATGCTTTTGTGTCTCCCACATACCATCAGGCGGAGGACACGGTTGAGCTTGCCGTTAATCTGGGTATAGGGAGTATCGACATCCGCTGAGCAATCGTCCAGGTAACACCGGGATGGCGCAGAGTGCAATGCTCTGCGCCATCTTTGATTTCTCCTGTGGAAGAAGGGCTGATATATAATGTCTCCCATACTGAGGTCATCCCATGTCGGATTTGAGAGCGCGAGATCTAGCCCAGGAGAAGATGAAAGAAGAAGGTCGCCTGCCACCAGGCCAGTCCCTCACGTTGAAATTTCCTGTTCTCCATTACGGGCCCATACCCGGCTTCGATCCGGCAACCTGGGAATTCCGTGTCTGGGGTGAGGTCGATGAGGAGAGGCGATGGACGTGGGAAGAATTCCAATCCTTGCCTCGCCGGCGGGTTCAAATGGACATCCATTGCGTCACGCGCTGGAGCAAGTTCGATACTGTATGGGAGGGAGTGGCCGTCAAGACCCTGGTCGATGAAGGCTTGATCGGGATAAAACCAGGAACCACGCATGTATTGCAGCATTGCGAGTATGGCTACACAACCAATATTCCGCTTGAAATCGCCATGGCAGAAAATTTTCTTATGGCGACACATTTTGATGGCAATCCCATTACGCCCGATCATGGCTACCCATTGAGAGGAGTGATCGGGGCTATCCCGGATCGTTCGGACTTGAAAGATGTCTATCTTTGGAAGGGCGGAAAGTGGCTTCGGGGGCTAGAGTTTATGCGTGCCGACAAACTGGGCTTCTGGGAACAAGCTGGATATCATAATGCGGCTGATATCTGGAAGGAAGAGAGGCTTGCGGGTCAATAGACCCGCAATTTGATCGTTGGAAGAAGTCAGCCCAGCTCTGCCTGGGCTGTTCTTTTTCCCGGCGCATCCACGACGTATAATCGGGGGTAGATGGACGAAAAGATTTTTTCGCGTGACCGTCAACATATGGTGGAAGAGCAATTGATCCGCCGGCATATCCGTGATAAAGAAGTACTGGATGCCATGCGCTCTGTTCCCCGGCACCTCTTTGTTCCTGAGGATCAACAGCACCTTGCCTATATCGATGCGCCGCTCCCTATTGGCAGTGGTCAAACGATTTCCCAGCCCTACATCGTGGCACTGATGACAGAATTACTGCAGCTGGGAGAGGATGACTGTGTGCTAGAAATTGGAACTGGTTCAGGATATCAGGCCGCGATACTCAGCCAACTTGCCAGACAAGTTTATAGTGTGGAACGGGTTCCCGAGTTGGCCGAGCGGGCCCGTGCTGTCTTTGCGACGCTAGGGATTGAGAATGTGAGGGTGCTGACCGGGGATGGAAGTGAAGGACTGGAGCGATATAAACCCTACGATGGCATCATTGTCACTGCGGCCGCGCCAGAAGTCCCTAAGCCGCTCGAGGGTCAACTCGCACCTGATGGTCGCCTGGTGCTGCCCGTGGGGAGTCGCGTCGGGCAGGTGCTTGAGGTTTGGCATCGGCGCGGGGATGAGATGGTATGCGAAAAAATGGCTCCGGTCGCATTTGTGCCCCTAATCGGAAAACACGGTTGGCCGGAAAAAGGCGATTCGAGTCGCTGGTGGCGCCGATAGGTCTTCCAGGCAAGGCGCTAAAGGTCAGGCATCAACAGGTTTGAGATACGCCAATGCCTGACTCTCGTCTCCATCCATAACCAATTCAATCATTTTTCCGCCGGCTGCGGCGGGGATATCGATGATACGAACGACCGTTTCCCACGCTTGATCCTCTGGCAGCAGATCGGGTAATGCATTGGAAGCCTTCTCAAAGAAATCGCGGTTGAACATATCCTGTTGATTCTTAAGCGAAATCGCCAGCGGAAAAATTTGGGCTTCAAGCAAATCCTGGAAGAAATGGGTGCCATAGGAGGGCTCAGGGGCGCGTGCGTCCGTCGCTAATTCAATCAATGCTCTCGCGCGGTAGATATCAGCGTAAGTCACCGGGATACCAATATCCGGGTTGTTGCTACCCCAACGGCCAGGCCCAATAAGGATGAAATTTTCGCCCCTAAGTTGGTGATTGATACGGCCGATCAAGCGTGCCAGCGCCATCTTTTCGCCTTGACTTTCTGCTTTAAGAAGCGCCTCAGGGCTGACATAAACGGCATAGCGAATATCGGAGACTCGACCATCGGGCACCATGCGAGTGGAGAGGAACAAGCGGTGTTCAGGTTGGATATCGCGCGGAATCGTTTGTGATTCTGATGTGAGATGACTCTGTGGGCGGCACTGGACCAGGTAGATCACAGGATCGGGCACAAGGTTTGCGCTATCTTCGAGCATCAAGACAAATTCGGTGTCAACCGGCCCTTTGTATGCGTTTTCCAAGGTGTCAAGGATGCGCCGCATCTGATCGGGGAAAGTTGTGCGCCGCAGCAAACCATCGAAGGAGAGCACGATGTTCTGGGGCTGCCACTTGAGCGGCATGCTCACAAGATCCTGTAGATCATCCTGGTCGTACAATTGAGCAATCCAGCGTAAGTGTGGTGTGTCTCGCGTTAAAACATCAGCTACAGGCCTTGAGGTGAAAGCATTTCTTCGTAGATCGATGAGATCCATCAAAGATTGTGAGTAGCGGTGAACCTCGCGCGGGGAAGACTCAGGACGCAATTCAGGATGG
>JBFFQB010000036.1:0-25563 GCA_041573795.1 Anaerolineales bacterium | reverse complement strand
CATAAATTTTTCTTCGCTCAACCTCGCCTACCTTGCGGATCATCTTGTTTTTTTCCAGGTTGGTCAACGCACCGTACAACGTGCCAGGTCCCAGTTTGACAGTACCCTCACTCATTACCTCCACATCCTGCATAACTGCATATCCATGCTGGGGCTCCATCATTGCCACGAGGATGTAATAGGTCGCTTCGGTCAACGGCAACTGTTTTTCTATCGCATTGGGTTTTGCCATGAATTCTCCACTTACATCGTTATCCGCTGTATCGGTTCACGTTGCATCGGTTTACGTTATATCACCTGGCGATATAGTAGCAAGCTTCGACCTGCTTGTCAAGGGGGGATATTGGATATAAAAGGAAGATGCTGCCATTTTTCCCAAGCAGGAAATGGGAGCGAGGGACGTCGGAGTTTTACGTAGAGGATAAATTATAGGCCAGCGCGCAAGGAGAGCCCCCCATCGATGACCAGTACCTCGCCGGTGATGTAATCAGCGCTTGTTGAAGCTAAGAACAGGGCTGCGCCGGTAATATCATCCACTTCACCTATCCTCCCGGCTGGGGTTGAATCTTCAATTTGCTCCACGAGCGCCTCACTCTCCCACAGCGCACGGCTGAACTTGGTCTTGATTAAGCCCGGCGCAATTGCGTTCACCTGGATATTTGCATCTCCAAGTTCATCCGCCAGGATCTTGGTTAGCATTAAAACGCCTGCCTTGGAGATACTGTAAACCCCCATGTTTGCGGCCGGTCGTAATCCGGCGATCGATGCGATGTTGATGATCTTCCCCCCACCTTGGGCGCGCATGATCGGCTCGACTTCCTTACATAGCCGGAAGTACCCCTTCAAATTGACATCCAGAATCTTTTCTACTTGCCCTTCATCTGCCGTTAGCAGCGGGCCGAAGTGTGGATTGGTCGCAGCATTATTCACGGCGATATCAACCTTGCCCCAACGCGCAACCGTAGTTTCTACCAACCTGCGCACCTGATCGGGTTCACCCATGTGTGCCATAATCGCGAACGCTTCCCCCCCTTCCTTCTGGATCTTCGCCACTACCGGTTCTAATAATTCCTGTTTTCGACTTGAAACGACGACGCGCGCCCCTTCTCGCGCAAACGCGACAGCGATGGCTGCACCAATGCCTTTGGAGGCACCACTAAGGATCGCAACCTTGTTTCTCAAAACCTCACCCATGCTGGACTCCAATCAGTTCTAGCTGCATGGCTGAACCTGATTACACGCCAAGCAGAACCTCCAGCGCTTTCATACAAGCACGCTGGGTGCGACGATCTCTATCCAAATCTGGGTTCCAACTTGAGAGCGATACCGCCAGGACTTGCTCAGTTGCAGCGAGGTGTTGAAATATCTCCTTGAGTTGGTCCAGATCTGGACCTCCCGCAGCGAAATAATTCATCGCCGGCGCAGTTTCAGGGTCAAGTATGTCTGTGTCGAAATGAATGTGAAGGGGGTAATCAGGCAGTTCGTATCTCAATAGCTCGTTTGGATCCTTCAGGTGAACGACGGCAGATTGCTCCAGTGCCAGTCGCTCAAGGGGATCAAGATCCCGCCCATCGGTAAAGATCACCCGATCTTCAGCTAAAGCTTGCATGGCAAGCGCGTCGAGCAGCGTTTGTTCACCCCGGCCAACCAACATGGCTAAGGGCATACCACCAAGAAATCCGCTGGGGGATGTCTGCCAGGTATTGAAATCGCCATGCGCATCAAACCATATCAGCCGATGCTCTATTCCCGCATGTTGTATACCCGCTGTAACAGCGATGGCTGTACAGCAATCACCAGCAATGCTCACCGGACGATCACCCGCGCGCAGACTGCTTTCAACTTCAGCGGCGATGTTGGTATGCAGGACCGACATCCGTGCTTGCTGCTCACCTTCTGGTAAATCAGGTTTGTTCAAGACCCACCCTTCCTTGCTCAGCTGTTCCAATCCAGGGAGAGCTTCATCAAGAAAATACGGTGTCAGAATTGTGTTATCGCCCATTGTCAAACTCCTGAGAATTCAGTAGCTCCATGATCCGCTGGTAGAGCGCTTGATACTTGCGATGACCCGATCACTTGAATCGGTTCACCCAGGAAGCAGCAGGGCTGCCGTCTCCAGGATGTTTACAAACCTGCTCGAAAATCGTGCCGCCGGCGCACCATCTACGACATCGTGATCAAAGCTTAGCGTTAAATGCAGATAGTCCCTTGGGACAATTTCCCCTTCAATGATCCCCGGCTTATTGGCAATCCCCCCGATCGTCACACCGAGGGTATGTGTTGGTAGAAACCCAATGCCCCACCCGCCCCCGCGCCCAAACATCCCGACCGACGTGACCACTGTGGTGCCCTCTACTTGCTTAAACCAGGCCGGTCTGAGTTTCAGGATGCGGAAAAAAGCCATTCGAATCATGCGCGGCGCGGCCAATCCGACTTTATATAATCGACCTCGCTGCACGCTGCTAGTGGGAGATCGCTGGATGGAGCGAATCTCGTCCGAAATCTCAATATATGTCTTTCTATTTGCGGCTCGGATGATGTGGGGAATCGCGACTGCGCCTTTGTCAGGCTCAATCATCGTGACGACATCGACATCATGGTAGATATGCAATCTCCCCCGCCAGTCACGATAGGCTTGTACAGATGGATCATCCGCGATGGCTTGAGCCAGGCTTGCAACAAGGAACGCTGTAAAAGATAGTTTCTGACCGTGCTGACGCGATGCGATCGTCATCAGTTGACGCGCCCGGGTGATATCTACTTCTAAAAGTGCATAGATGATGTGCCGACCGGTTCCCAGATAACCGGCGTCAATCACAATCTCCCGCTCACGAGGGAAGGGGCGAATTTCAACATCCATTGTGAACATTCCTTTGAGCGAATAAGCTAGCGCCAGCGATAGATTACACCGGATGAGCAAGCTTTTTCAGGCGATGCACGCCTGGAAAGTATAAGGACATTCTCTTCAGTTACAAAAGAATCGGCTAATATCGCTAAGTCACAAGCGTTGCTGCGGGTATCAAAGGACTTTCCCCAGCACGAGACAGGCGTTTTGGCCACCGATCCCCATGCTGTTCGAAAGAGCGACGTCGACATTGTGCTTTCTTGCTTTGTGCGGGACGTAGTCCAGATCACAATCGGGATCAGGCGTATCCAGGTTTAGGGTGGGATGGATCATGCTTGTTTCGATTGATTTTACACAGGCAATGGCCTCGATGGCTCCAGTAGCACCGAGCATATGACCGATCATGGATTTCGTAGCACTGATAGGTATATCGTACGCGCGGTCACCGAATGCACCCTTAATCGCATTCGTCTCTGCGATGTCACCTAAAGGGGTAGCCGTACCATGCGCATTGATGTAATCGACCTGCGCCGGCGATAGGCCACTATTCTCAAGCGCTCGGGTTATGGCAAGTGCCGCGCCAGCCCCGGTTGGATCCGGTGCAACCATGTTATGCGCATCATTGGAGATACCATAGCCAAGCACTTCAGCGTAGATTTTTGCACCACGCGCTCTCGCCCCCTCCAGCGTTTCCAGAACGAATATTCCAGCTCCCTGCGCCGGCACAAATCCCTCCCGATCAGCATCAAAGGGTCGTGAAGCCCGATGGGGTTCCTCGTTATAACTACGTGGGAAGATCCGCATCGCCTCAAAACCGCTGAACATTAAGTTTGAAAGCAAGCTCTCTGTACCGCCAGTTATCATAATGTCGGCGAGCCCATTTCGCAGGATCTCGGCTGCCTCGCCAATGGCCTGCGTTGCTGAGGCACAGGCGGTACACACTGTGCTGGTATAGCCCCGGAGCTGATATTGCTCGGCGATGAGATAGGTAACCATGATCGGCCACAAGCGGGTGATGATGAGGGGATTCACCTTCCCGTCATTGGAAGAGACCATCGCTAGTGTGGCCTCTTCAACTTCCTGGATCGTGGCCCCTCCGGCCGTGCCCATCACGACGCCCACCCGATCGCGATCCACGCTGGCCAGGTCAAGATTTGCATCGGCGAGGGCTTCTTTCGAGGCAATTACGCCCAATTGTGTGGTGAAAGCCATCCTGCGTAGCTTCTTCCGGGGCAGGTAGTTCTCGGGATCGAAACCAACCAACTCTCCACCGATCTGACAGTGACCATTACTGCAATCAAAGCTGGAAACCTTCCGAATTCCGGATTGGCCAGCCACCAAACCCTTCCAGGTCTCTTCAACCGTTAGGCCCAGGGGTGTGAGTGTGCCCATGCCCGTAATCACTATTCGCCGGGCGCTATCCACATCCTTCATTGATCTGACAACCATGCGTTAGAAACATCCTTGGCTGAGCATGTGATTATTATGTTCGAAATTCCACACCTATGTGGGTGCAATTCGGACCTAGAGCGTGGTGACAAAAGTATGCGTGCCTGTCATTCAGGCCGACTGGATATAGCAGCGATATCCATCAGGATACTCTCCACCGAAAAAATCGCAAGATTATGAACGCCACTGATCTTCATCTATATAGACTTTCTCAGAAATAGCTGCATAGCTTTGCGCGTCGCGCTCGCTATCCCTGGGAGAGGCATTTCCAGCGAGCACTTCGCCGTAGTACTCATGCTGGATCAGCAGGTTCATGATTTCATTGGTTCCAGTCCATATTTGCGATAAACGATAATCCCGCACCATGCGCTCAATCGGATAGACATCTGTATAGCCAATCCCTCCCATGATCTGCATTGCTAGGTTAGAGACCTTCCAGGCCGTATCAGTAGCGAATTTCTTTGCTTCACTTACTAATCTACGTCGATTGGGCGCTCCCTCATCCACGGACCTCGCAGCCAGATAGACCAACGCCCGAGCGGCATCGAGCTGGGTGATCGCATCAGCGACCATGAAATTCACGCCCTGGAAACGTCGAATCTTCTGGCCAAAGGCCTTACGCTTGTCACTATAGCGGGCAGCGATTTCAAGCGCGGCGCGCACGCCCAAACAGGCTGCCGCTGAGGTCAGGCGTTCTGGGATCATCATCTGATTGAACACCTCTGCTCCGCTATGCAACTCGCCGATTAAGTTTTCTTCCGGCACCTCAACGTTATGAAAGATCAACCTACCGGTACCCCCTCCACGCGTGCCCATCAAACCATATTGATACTCTGTCTTAACGCCAGGTCCGCGCTCAACCAGGATTGCGCTAATTCGCTCATGCTTATGCGCATCCTCTTCAAAATTCGTCCGACAATACACCAGGAAGAGATCCGCCTCTGTAGCGCCGACGACAAAACGCTTCTGGCCATTGACCACGAACACGTTATCTTTTAGCTCAGCCTTACAAGTGGCACCGAAGAAATCCGACCCACCGCGCGGTTCTGTAAGCGCTTCGGCGGAAATGATATCTCCCTTGAGTAGCGGCTTGAGATAGCGCTCCTTCTGAGCTTCTGTGCCGAAGACATGCAGGGCTTCTCCAACAATCGATGGCATCACAAAGGCACACCCTAGGGTTGTACCCAGCACACCAATTTCTTCCTCGGCGATTACCTCTGCCGTCCAAGGCAATCCCCTCCCACCCCACACGGGGTCAAAACGCAGGCCAAGAAGGTTATTGGCGCCTAATTCTTGCACAAACTCACGCGGATACTGCATATCATCACGATCCAGTGCATGAACTAATTCATGGGGTACTTGATCGCGTACGAACGCTCGGATCTCATCCCGGATTTCTCGTTCAACCTCGCTGAGCAGCTCTTCGTAAAACATATCCCCACCTCTTCGAAAAAATAGCCCTAACGGATTGTCTTCCATCATACAATCACAAGCTGCATTCCTCCTATCAAATTCTCTATAAGTTCGGCAATTGGATCGCGGGATAGGCCTTCTTAGATTCTTCTCACTCATCCCACGTTACTATCCTGTAACATGCTGTTAGGGTCTTGAACTACTTCTGCTATACCGAGATCACAGCTCATTGAGATGATTGGCGCAAGCTAATGAAGAAGTTTGAAGAAAGGATCCAAGATGTTGCCTAGGCTTTCGGTATACAGAATGCGTATCCTGCTTGTCGTATTGCTCCTAAGCGCGTGTGGACAATTCTCAATCTCCCTACAGCCGCAAAATTCTTCAGACATTCGCGAGGAATCCTCGCCCCCACCCACTGCAGCTCTCGATGTGCTATCGCCGACCACAGGAGCTGAACCAGGTGAAGCTGAAGCTCTTGTCGATGATGCTTATCTCTCAAGGCTCTCGCTCTTCCCACCGAGCGATGGCAATAAATGGGTAATTTATGAGAACGTAGAGCACGGCTTCGCCTTTCAGTATCCTGATCGCTGGCAGTTGATGGAAATTCCCGGCACCACGCGTGAACAGCGCGCGCCTTCACCCTGGGCGGATGCAGTTCTGCTCAAAAACGGGGTTTATGAATTGATCATCTGGTTTAACAAGACCAGCGAGGATCGCTCTTTTCTCAAGATGGTGGATCGCGGCGATCGATTTGAAGAAGGGACGATTGATATTCTAGGGGAATCCTTACCGATCATAGCGATCCAATCCGACGGATCAACTACCGCGATCCTTTATGGAGATGAGCACTTCTGGGTAGGCGATCTTCACTTCTCAATTGCACTGATGGATACTTCAAATGGACAGGAAGCAGCACCCGAGATTCCACCCAGCGTGAAGAATGAAGTTGCGAAGATGCTGGGATCGCTCGTTGCTGCTGGCGTAGACTACACGCCTCCGCTGCCTGAACCTATAGTGGATAACTTGCCGTGTATTGCTCTTGATGAATCGGATGCCTGGTGGGTGATTTGCAATATGCGCGATGGACTGCGTTCGGGTAATGTCAGCACCCTGCCCCAATGGATGACGAATCCCTTCGCACTGGGCTATTGGGGTTCGGAATGGACCTCTCGCTCTCCCTACGAGGTAGTCGAGGAACTGAAGAACGTCCGGCTGCCAGCGAACACGGGGACATTGACCTTCACGCACGAGCGGGAAGCCTTTCCGCCTCTGGCTGGAATACCCCCAGAAGGGATGCTTGGCCCAGAGGATTATGTCAGCCAGGTGGTCTACAGCGAAGGTTGGGGAGCGGAGGGTTACGGTGCTGCACTGCTGCTCTTCGGTCCTGACGCCGCTGGGGAGACGAAGCTCAAAGCCATCGTTCTCTCACATCAACATTTCGATAAGTAGGGCAGGATACCATTTCCCTGCCGGTCAAGTCTGGATTGTCGGTTGGATAGGTGCCGGCAATCCAGACGTGATCGTGAAGCGCTCGCTTCTTGGCGGTCGTATTAGGCCAACGCAACAGGATTGGACTGATCAGCGCCTGCGAATACTCACGAATGATTCAGGGGGTTGATCCTCGATATTGATCCCACAAGGATAAGGCAGGTTTTGGCTCACCCTCGGATGTCATCAAGCCAAGTCTCGCGAATAGACTCAGGGTCTCAATATCCTCCTTTGGCCGACCAAGTTCCTCCATCCCTGCACGGATTGAATCCATGTTCAAGTCGGCCAGGATCAGGTAGACCCAAAAACTCAAGCGCTCACCCAATTGCTCGTGGATGGACTCAAGGTACGCGATCTGACCCGCTTCACTACCTTTAATCGGGCCAGTGCGTGCGGTCGTCCAGCCGCCCTCTGCTACCGCCAGGGGTTTATCCGTGCGTTGGGACAGCGGCGTGTAGTAATCGGCCGGGATTGCGCCCTCCTCGAAGACAAAATACGGGTAGGAGGAGATCACCCACAGGTCCAATTTTGGCTCAAACGCCTCGATTTGCTCCCAGTTGGTTTGATACGCCGGCTTACCCTCAGCTGCCGGTGGAAACATGTTGTTGAGGTCATCCCACTGGAATGTGACGAAGACCTGTGTATCCGGTGCTTCGATTTTGATCTGGTCATAGACTTCGAAGTAAAGCGACATGTATTGCTCGCCATCATCGGGATGCGCATCGAGATAGGTGTTAATTTCAGAGGCCAGACCAAGATAATGTGGTTCAAATTCTCTAACGATCCATGTGGTGAAATTGGTAAAGGCTGCGCGAATATCAGGATTCGCAAAACTCGGATCCCAGCCATCCGGCAACCCAAAGAATTCACGCCGGTTCAAGCCATTCAGCGGATCGATAACAAAAATCCACCTCAGACCATTGCGTCTCGCTAAGATGATCTGATTTCGCAGATCGGTCCGAGATTGAGATTCACCCTCGACACCATCGGTGAAATCCTTCCAGGGGATATTCGGTTGGACAAGGATGAAGTCGGCGTGTTCACCGAGGGTTTCAAAATGGCCCAGGATTTTCTCCAGATTGGCTTCTGGTGGGCTGGGGAAAAAGCCGTAGGTAGTGTGGTTCCAATCAAACGTTTCACTCGTCGGGTCAGGAGGGGAAACAAGCGACGCTTCGGGCGCTTTCACTTCACCTGCGCAAGCAAGGCTTGCGCCAAGTAGAACAAGAGCGGCAAGGGCGATCGCGATTCTCTTCAAGGGATAAGATTCCATCGGATTGCAGTATCGCTCCTCTGCATAGTCTACAAGTAAATCAGGGGATAAGTTGCGAGAAGAACGCTGGGGCTCAAAGAATAAAAGCCTGAATATTCGCAACCCTACCCTGCTTCTGAGATTCAGCGCCTGTGCAGGTCTCACAAACCCGGTCTTCAATGGCGTGAAATCCGGGAAGATCTCTCTTACCGCAGGGTTGCCCAGCCGGAATTAAATAACTTCCGAGAGCACCTGGCGATAATCTGTGGTGGCCCTCAGATCACCAGGCCCGAATAAGCTCCGACGCTCCAGGCCAGGCCACTCGGCATGTACTCGCCTGCCTGCAAACCCAGAAAATTTCTTTCAACCACCCACCGAATATGAGCATTAGGACAATTACGCTCGATTAACAAGCCCACCTATCCATAGATTTTGAAGCCAAGGCGGGTTATTTCCCCTCTTAATCAGCCATTCAACCCATAAAAACCGCCGTTCACCGCGTTTTTATTGTGGGCTTCGTTTGATTTAAGTACGCTGGTAGCAACTTTGAGGACTTAAACATGCGCACTACCCAATGCATGCATGAGCTGTCTCTTGTCAATTATTTACCTGGCTCGACGGATCGAAAACAAACCTTTATGGAGGAGCAACATGAAGCTTTTAAGCAATGTGATGAAAATAAGTGTGATGCTCGTAGTCTGTTTATGCTTGGGGTTGACTGCCTGCCAACCCAGCTCGGTGATTGAACCTGACCGGGAGGAACCAGCTGTTTCGCAAACAACTTCCCCTGAGCCACGCGCAGAATTCAACCCTGAAGATTGCTGGTTTGAAGTCCCTGAAAGGCTGGCGATACGCTGCGGATACGTGTCTGTCCCTGCGGATCACTTTCAACCGGGTTTAGATACGGTGCAATTGGCGGTCGTGATCATCCCTGATCAGAGTGAAAACCACCAACCGGATCCCGTCTTCTTGCTTGCCGGTGGACCGGGGGAGCGTGTGGCCGCAAATGCCCTTGAACTGAGTCAGGTGATCAGTGCGATCCATCCCAATCGTGACCTGGTCATTTATGATCAACGCGGCGTCGGCCTCTCGAAACCGGCGCTCGAGTGCCCCCAATTTTTGGAAGCGCTTTTGGATAATCTCGATCAATCTGATAGCGGCGAGGCTGCCAAACGCAACTATGACAGTCTCCTCGTTTGCCGGGATCGTTTTCTAGAGGAAGGCATCAACCTATCTGTATTTAACACCCGCCAAAGTGCCGTTGACATTGAAGCCCTCCGAGTGGCATTAGGCTATGATCTGATCAATCTCTACGGTGCATCCTATGGATCCCTGCTTGCGCAAGTAGCGATGCGGGATATCCCGCAGCATATTCGCAGCGTCGCAATGAACTCTGTGCTACCCATCGAAAAATCTATCTTCCTGGATACTTCCACCACTGCCGCACACGCCATCATGGCGCTCCTGCATGCCTGTGCGGAAGACCCTGCTTGCGCTAGTGCATATCCGGGATTAGAAGAAGAGTTATTCACGGTGGTCGCACGCTTGAATGAAGCGCCCCAGCCCATGTCCCTGTCTCACCCACTCACTGGTGAAGAATATCAAGGTTTACTCACCGGTGACGCGCTTGTGGGCAATCTCTTCTCTTTCCTCTATATCAGCCGCATCATACCGGTACTTCCGCAGGCGATACACAACGTCTATGCCGGCGATTACACCTTGATGCAGCAACTGAGCAGCACACGCCTGGCGCTCTTGGATGAGCTCTCGCGCGGCACGATGCTTTCCGTCCTTTGCAAGGACGACCTGATTGGTCGATCCTTTGAGGATCAACTTGCCTTGCGATCTACCCTTCCTGATCCCTTGGTAAACGATATCGACGATGAAGATTTGAGGCGCTATGGTGCCTTTGGGTTGTGTGAGAACTGGCCTGTTGTGCAGGATGAATCCTGGGTCAAGCGACCACTCGAGAGCGAGATCCCCACATTGTTGCTGGCCGGGGAATTTGATCCCATTACCCCTCCCGAGTATGCCCGACGAGCGTCGCAAGGATTGTTGCACGGGTACCTCATCGAATTCCCGGGGGTCGGACACGACGTGCTCTCCAGTACCTGCGCGCAAGGCATTGCGGGGGAATTCATACAATCACCCGAGCAGATACCACAGGTTTCGTGCGTGCGTGAGATGCCAACTGTAGCCTTTGATCTTCCTAAATCTGAGCGCCAACTTTCGCTCGAACCTTTTGAGGATGATACTCGTGGTTTTAAAGGGTTGATCCCCGTTGGCTGGGAGCAGATCGCCCCCGCCAACCTTGCCCGCCGTCAGACAGCGCTCGATCCCGCCTACTTCGTGCTCGAAGTCACGCCCGGTACCCAGGCTGAGCTTTACGCCAGGCTTGCCCCGCAACTTGCTTTGGATCCTTCCAAGGCTCCAGAGATGGAGGCAACCCTGGGGCATTTCGCCTGGTCGTTCTTTACGTTCGATCGCGGCGAGGCCTGGATTGACCTCGCCATGAGTGAAGCGGATGGCAGGGCTTACTTTGTGCTGCTGATTTCACCGATCGCAGAGCATGATCAACTTTACGAAAAACTATTCAAGCCGGCGGTGGAAGCGATGGAACCACTACTATAAGTGAGCCTTGACCATTAAAGTAGGTGCGCCACCACGCGCACCTACTATGCTTTATTCAGGAAGTGAGATCCAGGTATTGGCAAGAGAAGACAGAAGACCATTGCCCAAGTGTCTCACTGGATCGAGAGGATGATTATCTCCCTAATAAGCGCGGTAGGAGAAACTGAATTAGCCATACCAATAGAGGTGAGACAAGCGCCGAGATAAACCAGCGTAGCGTCTCCGGCTGCCAGGGCCAGGTGGATGTTCCCTTGAGCCTCTTTAATTCCGCCTCGATAAGAGAAAATCCTGGATCTAAAGACGATAGCTGATCAAACGCTCGCTGATCGACCCTGTGGTGAAATTCGGCAAGCAGCTGTTCATAACGCTGATTGGCTTCATCAACCAACTGTGCCTTTTCCCGGCGTTGTAGACGATTGATTCCTAATTGCGGCCAGAGGAAGGTGGCAATAGCAATACATGTGATGATAGCGTAGAACACCAGGATAATAGGATCAGAGAGATTTATGGTGGAGGAACTGATGAGTAAGAATCCATAAGGTGGCACCATTAAACTTGCTGCTGAGAATGCCGTTAGCCTTGATAACCCATAAAGCGGCCCCTTGCGGTATAGATTGATTTTCGTAAAGTGTGTGTAGATCTTGTTTACCTGCCATAATTGGTAAATTGTATGATAGATAAAGGTGCCAAAAAACCACCAGGATCCAAGATAAATCAATCGCAGCCCCACTGAAGAAATTAAAAAACCTTCCAGAACCTCAACCTGATAAGGTTTACCCCCAATAGCCTCAGTGATGAATACAAAACCCAGAAGAAATAAACTTGACAGGAGCGCCGGGAACGCAGGCATCTTGGTCAACTTTTGCCGCATCAAATGCAATTGCTTTTCCTCAAGGGTTAATACCGGCCGCATCTCATCCAGTGCAGACAATGCCCGTTTATTTAGCGACGCTGTCGTTGCAAGGAAGAAAGATATGGTCCCTGAGAGGAATATGTGCGTAAGGAGAAACTTTCCTGGTGGCACAACCCCCTCCAGCCACAATCCTATTGAGAGCAGTAGGAGTAGCAGAAGTCCAAGGATCAGGTGGATCCACCAGCCTGACCCTGGTAATTGATCTATTCGCCGCAACAGGTAGTCGAGTCAGCTCATCCGGTATGAAATTGAGGCGCTACTCGTATCGGGACCAGGTTCAGCAATTAGATCAGCATCAGTCATCTTCTATACTCACTTTCACTGCAGGACGGCATCGCGCATGATGCGTTCTGTAGTCAACTGAGCGGAAATCAGCACCATTGGTAGACCCGTCCCCGGATGTGTACTGGCACCCACAAAATATAGATTGCGATAGCATTTGTGCTGATTATGTGGACGGAGATAGCCAACCTGCTTGAGACTATAGCTCAGTCCATGCGGGGAACCTTTCATGAGGTTATAGTGGGTATGCCAATCGGTTGGATCCATGCACACCTCGAATTTCAAATTCGATTCTACGTCGTCAATGCCGATGGCCGCTAGCCGATGCAGTACAACTTCCCGTGCTCGATCCTGCAATAGCTTCCAGTCTTGTGGTTGTGAGTGATTGAGATGGCCGACCGGTATAATCACGATCAACGAGTCTTTGCCTGCTGGCGCCATTGAAGGATCAACACCAATCGGCGCGTGGATATAAAAGCTGGGATTATCCGGCAAGGTAAGGTCATGAAATATTTGATCAAAGCCCCGACGATTATCTTCAGAGAGGAACAGGTTGTGCAGATCAAATTGTGGGAAGCGTTTCTTCAGTCCCCAGAAAAATGTGATCGCTGAGAAGGAGTACTCCTTACGTTCGAGCTTTCTGCAGGTTCCATCATCAGGTAACAAATGACGATATACATACGGCAAGTCGGCATTGGCGATGATCACATCTGCCTGATAATGGCGTCCATCTTCGAGCGTAATACCCGTCGCAGTTTTTCCGTTGGTGCAGATTTCGGCAACAGAGGCATCATACTCAAAGTGCACACCTAGCCGGTTTGCGATGTTAATGAGTGCTTCGACGACCTGATACATGCCTCCCTCAGGGTACCAGACACCTTCCGCAAGCTCGACGTGTTGCAGCAGCGAATATGTTGCCGGTGCATCGTAAGGACTGATGCCTAGATACATGTCCTGAAACGTGAAGACTTCTTGCAGTTTGGGCTCGCTGAAATACTTGGCAGTGTAATCAACATGTTTTTCAAGTGCCTTCAATTTAAAAAGTAGTCTTAAGTTTCTGAAATTGAAATATTCAAGGAAATGCTCAAAATTTCGCGTAATGATGTGATCGATGGTGTACTGGTAATGTTTTTCAGCTTCATTCAGATAACGTAATAACTGATTGAAACTTCCCGCTTCAATTTCCTCCATTTGCGCTCGCAGGGAAGGAAGATCTGAAGTCAGGCTAAATGTGGATCCATCAACAAAATGGATTCGATAACTTGGGTCGACACGCTTAAGCTTCAGATGATCTTCAAGCTTCTCGCCTAAGTCTGCAAAGGTTCGTTCGAAAACATCCCGCATGAGAAACAAGGTGGGACCAGTGTCAAAGGTGTGGCCTTCAACGGTTATGGAACCACATCTTCCCCCAGGTTTTTCACATTTTTCAAAAACCCGAACTTCGTAGCCAGTGTGGGCGAGCCTGGCCGCTGTAGCAATGCCACCGAGCCCTGCACCAATGACGATGGCCGTGCCACCATTCCCGGAGTACATAAACTCCCTCGTGCCGCAGATTAGATATAGATTTACCGCCGGCTTGAACCGTTGTAAACGAAATGTTTTATGGCGACTGTATTTATCAACCAGGCAATGCGCAACAAGGAACCTGACTTATATCTCTCTCTATATGTTTCCTTCAGCTGATACTCATCACGCTCAATGCGGCTTAGAAGTCCATCATACCTGGCGCAATACAGATAACAGACAAGTTGATAGCGCAAGATGGGGATTTGGCTGAAATAACGTTTACCCTGCTGAACGCACCTGCGAGCCAGGTTTACCCTGGAACGAATCCAGGCTTTCATCGCTGGATGGCTCAAATCGTCAGGACGCATCTGATGCTCTTTGAGATACTCTGAGGGGACGTTGTAATATCCCTGGCGCATGTCAGAAACCATATCCCGCAGCATATGTGCTACATGCGCACCGATTGCGGATTGGTACTTATCCCTTGTAACTGGATAGGAATACCCATTCCCAATGAAATACTCGAGGTTGTCAATCACAGCCTTGCCCAGGGAGTTCGAATACCAAGTAAGCTCCTTCTGCGTAATTGGGCGGCCATGACGTTCCGCATCAAAGGATATGATTGCCAGCATGTTGTTGATATAGGAATGGAGCTTACTGTTCATGGAGCGATCTTTAGCAATCAGCTCCAGAATCATATCTTCCTGGGGTTCAGCAACCCTCATCCTTTCGCTGGCGTAAGCACGCTCGATGAGTTCCTTTTGTCGCTCAATGAAGTCTTTTCGCGCAGCTGCTGACGCGGCAACATCGTCTATGTAATCATCGACCCAACGAAAGTAGGCATAAGCCATGAGCGCGTCATCGACCGATTCTCTGTCGGCCAGGAAACGTGCAGAATAGTAGGACTGTAAACTACCTTGCCGTGTAATGGAGTGCGCTAACGCTACCTTATGGTTCATAACTCATTGCCTGCATCTACAAAGATGTTACTGCATAAGATTTGAGAACGACATTCCCCTGCGTAACCTCGAATATCACATCTCTCATCACGTGATGTTCATTTTACAAGCCTCCCTGTAGGTTCCATAGGAATGAAATCATCCATTCGGCATTGAATGTCTCCTATTTGTAATGAAATGTACTTTTTTTATTTATTCGACGATTAACAGCGAAGTGCGTGGCGCATTAAAGCCAACTCGAGCTTACCATTTGGCGAGGATAAAAAATCTCCCTTGTTCGGAGGGTGATCGGGGTTCGCTCGTTCCTGGGCGGAGCGGGATTATTTGGAGTTGTGGGAGGCTTGCTTCCTTGCAAAAGCACGTGTCAAGTGGCGGGACGGAACGTTGTAAGACGGTGAAAGACAGGAGCGCGGGCAGATTGCCCGCATTTGGTTACTTCAGCTCTTTAGAAGAGAGGCGAGATGCTCCTCATAGTGTTCATACGTGTTAGCAACGATGTAATCGATCCAATTCAGGGAGGAGTACTCACCGATACTCAGCTGTGGATGCGCTTGATGCAGTTGATCCTCTGGGAAGGAGTCAAGCACTTTTATTACACGCGCATGCGTCTCCTCAAGGAGCGCTTTCGCGTGCTCCAGAGAGAGCTCCTTATAGCGTTCATAGAGATGATCGTTCACTTCATCGAACGTCGTCTCGCGGTATCGCGCCCCATCCAGTTCAATCACCTGCTCGAACGGCTCACCGCCGATGTGAAATCGCACCAGAATATCCTCCCAGCTGGCAATGTGGGCGAGGATATCTTTTATTGCCCAATCGCCCTCACCCAAAGGGTCTAACATCGCCACTTCATCGAAAGATTGGTACGCGAGCTGAAGCTCGTTATAGCTGCTTTCGATTCGCTTGATCAAAGCCTCTTTGCTCATTAAAGGTTTGGTGACGATCCCTTCTGACATCGCTCCCTCCTCACTCAATGATGACCTGCTCTTAATTAACGCAGAATGATTACAAAACAGCAAGAGCGAAAATTCTTACTCACTGGCCACTCCCCCTTGCGTGTCCATTTCAATCGAATACGAGCGAAGCAACTAAAATTATCACTTCGTGTTAGAGAAGGAGAGCACTTGCACCTGTTGTGCTCAAAGACAATTCTTCTTCGACGCGAGAGCCTTGTCTGATTTGTGCAGCCGTATATAACATTCATGCCGAGGATAACTCAATGGAAAATCCGCAAGAACATGTCATTCATACACAGGGTCTTTCTAAAACCTATAAAGACATCACCGCGCTAAAATCCCTGGATTTAATGGTTCCAAAAAATTCTATCTTCGGTTTTCTCGGGCCAAACGGTGCTGGCAAGACAACAACGATTAAACTTCTGCTTGGATTAACTCGCCCCACCAGGGGTGGTGGCACGATGTTCGGACATGATATCGTGGAAGAGGGTTTAGTTATTCGGCGTCGTATAGGTTACCTGCCCCAGGATCCACGTTTCTACGAACACATGACCGCCCGTCAAACCCTCGATTTCACAGCACGTTTCTTCTTCAAAGGACCTGACGCTAAAATCGCCCAGAGAGTGGAAGAGACGCTCGACCTCGTAGGATTAGAAAATAAAGCCGATAGACCGATCAAAACATTTTCCGGCGGCGAGCGGCAGCGCCTTGGCATCGCCCAGGCGCAAGTCAACTACCCCGATCTGCTGATCCTCGATGAGCCGGCCGCCTCTCTTGACCCGTTAGGCCGACGTGATGTTCTGGATGTCATGGAGCGCCTGCGCAAGTACGCAACAGTTTTCTACTGCACCCATATCCTCGATGATGTCCAAAGGGTTAGCGACCGCGTAGCCATCCTGAACCAGGGTGAGCTTGTATCCCAGGGCACGATTGAAGAGCTGCTGGCCGGGGCCGAAGGCGTCGCCTTCCTGGTCAAATTCCGTGGCGCCAGCGAAGCGCTGCGGTCCAAGATTGGCAAGCTGCCCTGGGTCGAGGACATCCAGCAAACAACAAAAGCCAACAGCCATTCCTGGACCATCAGCGTTAGCGAAGTCCAACAAGCGGAAAGCGAGCTCTTCCGCTTGATCGCTGCAGAGCCCGACATCATCATCACCGAATACCGCCAGAGGACCTACGAACTTGAAGATGTCTTCTTGCAACTCATTGAAGGAGGACCGCATGTCCGGCAATAGTGATTTTCAGCTGGTCCAGGAAAGCGGCTGGCGGTCTGGTTTTGGTAACCTTTTCCGGGCAGAAATGGTGAGCTGGTGGCGCACCCGTAAGTGGTGGGTACAGTCGCTGGTCTATATAAGCGTGATCGACTTCTTCCTTTTGTTGATGATATCCATCTCACGCTCCGATCTAACATCCACGATCTCTGCCAGTGAATTACTTGGCTTGTTTACCTTCTTCGGGGGCCTGTTTCCCAGCGTCGGTGTAAGTATCATGATGCAGGGCGCTATCGTTGGCGAGAAGCAAAGTGGCACGGCCGCCTGGATTCTCTCAAAGCCAGTATCGCGAGTTTCTTTCATTATCTCGAAACTCCTTGGAAATGCGTTGGGAGTAGCGGTGACCGTCATCCTCCTTCCCGGGATCGTTGCCTTCCTCATCATCACGATCGGTGTTGGAACTCGGATTCAAATCCCGTCTTTCATCGCTGGTCTGGGGATCATGTACCTCTCCATCCTGTTCTGGATGTCTTTAACGTTGATGTTGGGAGCCTTCTATAATTCTCGTGGTCCCGTGATCGGGATTCCAATCGCCTTGATATTTGGTGCGCAATTAATCCTGGGCCTGGTCAATTGGATCTCACCCAAGATCTTGGAGTTCTTGCCGTATGCCCTTGTGGTTCCCCTTGATCAAGGCGCGGTCGGTTCGATCGCACAAAATGTCATCCTGGGCCAACCGCTCCAACTCTGGACTCCGATCCCGAGCTCGATCCTGATGATAATCGTCTTCATAGCGCTTGCAATCTGGCGATTTGGTCGCGAGGAGTTTTAGGATCGGGATTTTTTCCAAGAGCGCAAAAGGGGCATACAGAACTTAAAGAGCCGTCCTCGTTGGATGGCTCTTTCGCTTCGTTCCACTCCCGCCAGATCGGGTAGGATCAACGAACCATCAAACAGGTTGTTGACAAGCCACTGAAAATCCCCTACAATCCGATCAAATGTAATAACATTATTATCTATTGTAATAACATTATGATAGGTAGAGGAAAAAGCTGTGAATCCGGTGAAACGGGGCTCGCCAAAGCGTATCGCCATCGATCGAACCTCTTCGATCCCGTTATATGTACAGCTGAGAGAGGCCCTACAGCACCAAATTGACCAGGGTGCCTGGGTTCCCGGTGATCAACTACCGGGTGACCAGGAGCTTTGTGAAGCTTATGCCGTAAGTCGAACCGTAGTTCGCCAGGCGCTTCAGGAACTCAGTTTTCAGGGGACGATCATACGCCACCGTGGGCGCGGCACCTTTGTCGCCGAGCCCAAGATCAGCAGCACCAGCCTGGTGCATTCAATCATGGGCTTTCATGAGGACATGGTCGAGCGTGGGCTGGAGATGCGCAACGAGGTCCTTGAAAAAGTCATGCTGCCCGTCAACACCAAGATTGCCCATTACCTGGATCTGGAGGCCATGGCGCCAATTATCAAGCTTGAGCGCCTGCGATTTGTCGAAGGCGAACCCATTGTTCACGTCACTTCCTACCTGCCCTATGATCTCTGCCCCTTGATCATGAGTGCCGATCTCACGGAGCAGTCGCTCTATGCCTTCCTGGACGAAGGATGCAATCTAAGAGTAACTCGTGGTCGACGGCGCATAGAAGCCGTGGCGGTTAACGAAAGCGAAGCACGCCTGCTCCAGGTTGAAACCGGAGCCCCGGTCATTCGCATGGAAAGTGTGAGCTATTTACAGGATGGACGACCAATCGAATATTTCGACGCCCTCTTCCGGGGCGATCGATCCCGCTTTGAACTTGAGGTCGCCCGTTTTACTGGGAGTGGACGCCTGGGCGAGGCAATGGGCGATGAAGGGGAGGGTCTGTGGCTGACCTGATGATGTGCGCAGGCACGATTGTATGGAGAACGCGACATGCCGGATGAGAAGCGAATTCGACGCATGGTACAGCGGGTTGTACATCGAACGCTTGGATTGAGTGGTCGTGCACCTGCGCCACAAAAGCGGTCGATGATCACCGAATTAGATATTCGTAATCTGCCCTTTGGCTCAACCTACGAGGTCCCACCGGGCGCACTGATTACACCCCTCGCCCGCCAGGTAGCCATGGATCTAAGAGTTGAATTGGTAGAGAAATCCGCGCCCAAGGATATTGCCACCGGCGAGACTGCCTTCACTCCAAAAAAACAATCCGCCGATACAGGCGTGATCGCCCTGGGGGCTGATCATGGTGGCTATGCACTCAAGCAAGAATTAATCACCACTCTCAGCGCAATGGGATATACCGTAAAGGATTGTGGTACCGACAGCGAAGCCGCGGTCGATTACCCCGATTTCGCCTTTGCCGTCGCCGAGATGGTCGCTAATGGCACGGCCTGGCGCGGAATCATCATCGATGGCGCCGGGATAGGCTCTTGTATGGCCGCCAACAAGGTGCCCGGGGTGCTGGCGGCGATGTGCTACGACCAGGCCACAGCTCTCAACAGTCGCGAGCACAACAACGCTAACGTGCTCACGCTCGGCGCAGGTCTGGTCGGGGCCAGCCTGGCGAAACAAATCGTGAAGACCTGGCTAACCACGAAGTTTGGTGGAGGGCGTCATGCCCGCAGGGTCGAGAAGATAAGCCAGATTGAACAGCGGTTTACACGCTAACGAAGATAGATCCACCCGCTTTGGGTGTAAAAGATTGAAAGTGACAAGGTTTGGAATGAGACAATTGGACGACGCAACGGTCGAGAGAATCATCGAGCAGATCACCCGCCAGGTGCTTGTCTTGCTAGACGATGACACCTTCCTGGCTGGCGGAAATGGGAATGGCGAGCACCCAGAACTCTCCTCGGCGAATTACGTAAAACATTTAATGCCGGTGGTGAGTGCCGGGGCGGATCGTATCGCCAGCACCCTGGGGATACTGCCAGACGATGAAGCTTTGGCGCACATGATCGATCATACGATTTTGAAACCCGATGCCTCCCAGGACGAGATCGCACAATTATGCTACGAGGCGCGCAAATACAACTTCGCATCGGTTTGCGTCAACCCAACCTACGTTAAGCTCTGCAGCGAGCTGTTAGCCGGCACAGAAGTACTCGTTTGCACAGTGGTCGGGTTCCCGCTCGGGGCGACACCAACGGAAGTCAAGGTCTTTGAGACCCAGCAGGCGATTCGTGAGGGCGCAACCGAAGTTGACATGGTGATCAATGTAGGTGCCTTGAAGTCACGCGACTACGAGCTGGTCGAACGTGACATCGCCTCAGTCGCCAACGCCTGCCATGCGGGGAACGCAATCTTAAAAGTCATCATTGAAGCGGCACTGCTCACGGATGAAGAGAAAGTCGCCGCCTGTCAATTGGCCAAGGTCGCTGGGGCTGATTTCGTAAAGACCTCTACCGGTTTTGGCCCAGGGGGCGCAACCCCCGAAGATGTGGCGCTCATGCGCCAGGTTGTGGGGCCGTCGATCGGAGTTAAAGCTGCAGGCGGTATCCGATCCTTCGAGGACGCGCAGAAAATGATCGCCGCCGGTGCTTCCCGCATTGGCGCCAGTGCAAGTGTAAAAATAATCCAGGGCAGCGGAGTGCCCGGTGAAGGAGCTGGAGAATGACCGTAGATCTAAGAACTTACGTATTCCTGGACAGCCTGCAATTGCAGCACGCCGGATATCTGGGAACTGTTGCAAAAGGCTTCTTGCCCTTGCCGGGTGACACCTCGCTTTGGGTTGAAATATCACCAGGCATAGAAATCAACCGCATCACAGATGTGGCGCTGAAGTCAACGCGAGTGCGTCCGGGAATGCAGATCGTCGAACGCCTCTTTGGCTTACTTGAGGTGCATCACGAAGACCAGGCCGAGGTGCGCGCAGCGGGCGCAGCCATATTGGAGGCGCTTGATCTGGAAGAATCTGATCGCATCAAGCCACGCGTTGTCTCCAGTCAGATCATCCGCCATATTGACCCTCACCAGGTGCAGTTGATCAACCGGATGCGCTATGGCCACATGCTGCTTGCAGGCCAAACCCTGTACGTATTGGAGGTCGAACCCGCAGGTTACGCGGCTTTGGCTGCCAACGAAGCCGAGAAGGCCGCGAATATCAACATCCTTGATGTACGAGCTTTCGGCTCCTTCGGGCGGGTTTACCTCGGCGGAGAAGAGCGTGACATCATGGCAGGCTACGGTGCTGCTGTATCGGCCATCGAAAGCATCTCGGGGCGCGAAAAAGGATCGGGCAGGCAGGAATAGCGAGCAGATCTTTTCATCCCGTTGCTCCGAGTTTTCTGTAATGGAAGTGATGAAGATAACCAAAGTTTATTCTGAGGTATCACGCAAGGAAATTCAGACATATATCGTTTGGAGGTTAGCATGACAGAAGCAGAATATAGTGTGATCGAAGCACTTGGAATGATCGAGTGCAAGAGCTACCCGGCCATGGTCGAAGCAGCAGATGCCATGGTGAAGGCTGCCAAGGTCGAACTCGTAGCTTACGAGAAGACTGGCGGTGGCTTTGTGACGGCGATCGTCCGTGGCGATGTTGCCGCGGTCAAAGCCGCCGTCGAAGCGGGCGCTCGCGGTGCCGAGAAGGTCGGCGAAGTAGCCGCTATCCACGTGATCCCGCGGCCGCACGCCAATGTGGACGTCACACTTCCTCTGGGTCGTCAGCCTGCAGAGGGCTAAGCCCGGGAAGCTTGATCACGAACCTGTGATCCGAGACGTTTGGTCCTGGAACCTCTAAGCGACGTTACCTCCCCCTGCCGGGGTACAGTTCAAGCCTTTCGAACTGTACCCGGCGGGAGGGTTGGACAACACCGCCCCGAGACCAGCACCGGCGCATAAACTGAAACGGAGCTGCCTATGTTACTTGGCAAAGTCGTCGGAACACTCGTTGCGACCCGCAAGGAAACCACGATGGAGGGCTTGAAGTTCCTGGTCCTCAAGCAGTTAGACATCGATGGGAATGAAACTGGTGGGTACCGGGTGGCTGCCGATGCAGTCGGTGCAGGGCTCGGCGAAGTCGTGCTCTATGCCACCGGAAGCGCGGCCCGACAAACGAAATACACCCACGAACGACCTTGCGATGGCGTCATCATGGCAATCGTCGATCTGCTTGAAGTCGATGGCGAGGTCAAGTACGACAAAGCTGAGGTCGGCTGATGTTGGAACAGGAACGAATTGATCAAATCGTACAGCAGGTGATGTCTGAGCTCCAGCAGGGCGAACGCGTACGCATGGGATCAGCGCCGAAAAATATCACCGCAAGCGCTCCTGCTCCTGCCCCGGTGATAAAACACAGCGGTAACCTGTTCGAAGATGTGGACAGCGCCGTTGGCGCTGCCCGCCAGGCGTTCGAACAGCTCAAGCTGTTACCCCTCTCGCTGCGGGAGGACATGATCCGGCATATTCGTCGTAGCATGCGCGAGAACGCCCAGGTGCTAGCCTATGAAGCGTGGCAGGAAACCGGCATGGGCCGTTACGAGGATAAGATCGAGAAAAACCTGCTCAACGCTAACAAGGCTCCTGGCACGGAGATGCTCGATCCGCGTGCATGGACCGGAGATGATGGGCTCACGCTGGTGGAATTCGCTCCCTATGGGGTGATTGGCTCGATAATCCCCAGCACCAACCCTACCTCCACCGTCATCTGTAACGCCATATCGATGATCGCGGCCGGGAATGCGATTGTCTTCAACGCCCACCCCGGCGCCATGAACAGCTCGAACCATACCATTCAGCTTGTGAATGATGCTGTGATTGAAGCTGGTGGACCGGCAAATCTCGTTACAGGTATCGCCAAACCCACGATTGAGACAGCGCAGGCGATAATGGACCATAAGGATGTCAATCTGCTTACCGTCACCGGGGGCGTAGCCGTAGTACGCGCGGCGATGGGGAGCGGGAAGAGAGCCGTATGCGCTGGACCCGGCAATCCGCCAGTTGTTGTTGACGAAACGGCGGATATCGAGCAAGCTGCTCGCGATATCGTGCGCGGCGGTTCATTTGACAACAACGTTATCTGTACAGATGAAAAAGGGGTCTTTGTTGTTGCAAGCGTGGCGGATGCACTGAAGAGTGCCATGAGCCAATACGGCGCAGTTGAAATTGATCTAACCCAGTTCGACCAATTGAAAAAATCGATCTTCATGGATGATCCCCCCCCTGGTCGTTATGCCACCATGAATAAGGACTTTATCGGTAAAAACGCAAATGTTCTTCTGGCCGAGATCGGGATCCAGGTCGGGGATGAGATCCGGATGGTCTTCGTCGAGGTGCCCCCGGATCATCCGTTAGTCTATTCAGAGCAGATGATGCCGATCATGCCTGTTGTTCGCATGGCCAACGCAAATGAGGCCATCGATCTAGCCAAGAAATCCGAACATGGTTTCCGCCACACTGCCGTCATGCATTCCAAGCATCTGGATAACCTTGATCGCATGGCCCGGGTGATGGATTGCAGTATCTTTGTGAAGAATGGCCCTTCCTATGCCGGTCTGGGCAGCGGCGGTGAAGGTTTCTGTGCAATGACGATTGCCAGCCCTACCGGGGAAGGTATCACCAATCCAATTAGTTTCAGCCGCATTCGTCGATGCACCTTAAAGGATTCGTTCCGCATTGTGTAAGCGGCTGAATTGAGAAGTGAGTTTGAACGACTGATGATCCAACCAGCACTCGCATTGATCGAATACAGCAGCATCGCACGCGGTATCCAATCGGCCGACGCCATGGTCAAGCGTGCGCCGATCATGGTGATTAAATCAGGCACCGTGCAACCAGGAAAATATCTCGTGCTCATCGGAGGCGAGGTTGCTGATGTCGAGGAATCGCTCATGGCTGGCAAGGATACCGGTGGCCCGAGTATCGTCGATATCGTTTACCTGCCGCATGTTCATCAGCAGGTGGTCGCAGCTCTCTCGGGTGGTCGGGTCCCAGACTTGGAAGATTCACTGGGTGTGATCGAGACACGCACGGTTGCGGCCGCCATCCATGCTGCCGATGCAGGTATTAAGGGCGCGGTGGTTAAGCTGCTCGAGGTGCGCTTGGCAGACGGCCTGGGTGGCAAAGGCATCGTGCTCTTCTCGGGATTGGTTCATGATGTTGAAGCGGCGATCGCCATTGGTGTTGGCGCGCTGGAAACACCCGATCTGCTTGTGCAGGAGGTTGTCATTCCACAGCTCCACGCCGAGATGTGGGATAACATCGCCGATTCGACCTACTTCTCACACAGGGTCAGTGGTCAGCTATGAAATTCGGGCGAGTGATCGGAACCCTTGTAGCCACACGCAAGTACGAGGATCTGGAAGGGATCAAATTCCTGGTGGTTCAACCACTCAACGAAGACCTGGAACCCGACGGTCGCCCAACCATCGCAGCCGATGCGACTTTTCAGGCCGGCCACGGTGAGTTGGTCTTCATGGTAGCTAGTCGTGAGGGGGCGCAGGCCTTACCTAAATGGTTCGTACCGGTTGACCTGGCCATAACGGGGATCGTGGATGAAGTTGCAATCGATACAAGTTCCAGACGCCAAGAGCGCACGGCGAATTGGTACTTTAGGCCGGAGCGTAGCTAAGCGATGTATATTGGCAAAGTGATTGGAACCGTTGTCTCAACCATCAAAATCGATCATCTCGATGATCGCAAGTTGCTTATCGTCGATCAGCTCGATCTTGAGGGTAAGGAAACCGGCTATTACGATATCGCCGTCGATGTGGTTCAAGCCGGTTTAGGGGACACTGTGATGGTCATTGACGAAGGTAATGGCGCCCGCCAGGTACTGGGATTAGATCCAGGCGCCGTGCGCGCCGTCATTGTTGGTGTGGTGGATGAGGTCGCTCTGAGCGCTTGAACCACACACATCATAGCGATGACCGCAAACCTGTCGGCTAAACTGCCTGCCTCACCAGGTCGACAAAACTTGTTTTCAACGAAGCACCCCCAACCAGCGCGCCATCAATATCAGGCATCGCCATAAAGTCCTTAATATTCTCTGCATTTACACTACCGCCATACTGAACCCGCATGGCTTGAGCGACGCTCTCCCCGTACATATCGGATACGACTTTACGGATCGTAAGCCCGATCACGCGGTTGGCATCAGTCGGCGAAGCAGCCTCCCCTGTACCGATTGCCCAGATAGGTTCATAGGCGATGATCATGCCTTCAACCTGCCCTGCTTCCAATCCTTCCGTAGCTTTTGCTACCTGTTTACCTACAATCTCATCCGTCGCACCACTCCTGTATTGCTCCAGGTTTTCACCCACACAAACAATCGGGATGAGTCCATGCTCAAAGGCGGCACCAATGCGCTTTCGAATGGTTTCATCATTCACATGCTCGGGTGCGCTCGCACGTTGCTCGGAGTGTCCCAGGATCACGTACTGGCACATCTCAGCCAACATGGGCCCGGAGATCTCGCCTGTGTGAGCGCCCCCTGCCTCCCAATGCATCGTCTGTGCGCCTAATCCAATTTTTGATGCAGTCAGCATCTCTGCTAACGGCGCTAAAACCGTGAAGGGTGGACAGAGAACCACATCAACACCCTCGACCTCGCTTAATAAGGGTCGAATTTGACGGACAAATTTGACCGCCGCATCCACCTGCCCCAAATTCATTTTCCAGTTCCCTGCAATGATCGGTTTTCGCATTATCTTCGCCCTTTACAATTTTATGTTAAT
>JBFFQB010000035.1:0-25918 GCA_041573795.1 Anaerolineales bacterium | reverse complement strand
TGGTCGTATTCCAGTGCCTCAAATTGACAAGCCTCTACACACAGCTCGCAACCAGTGCAAGCAGCTTCATCGACGACAGAAAGATAGGGTGAGTGGGCGACGACATTGGCGATGCCGAATTCCTTGATGCCGCGTAGAATGCCACAAGAGCATGTGCAACAGTTGCATATATACCAATGCCCTTCTTGTTTGTTGCTGACGGAGTGCACGAGACCCGCATCGGCAGCAATCTGCAGCGTCTCGTAGGCTTCTTCTTTTGTCAGGCTGCGGATCGAAGGTGCAGCATCGAACATCCCCGGGCGAGCGCTGATCGACATGCAGACTTCTTTCGGGTGGTCACAAGGATCTCCGATCAACTCCTTTTGATTACGACAGAGACATTCTTGCACCCCCCAGGCCTGGCCGCTTTCGATGATACTGGTAATACTTTCATAGGGATGAACCTGTAAATCCATTTCGACCGTCGCGCCGACGGGAACAACCCGGTGCACTGCAGGCTGGATCTCAAACGCTTTAGTGAAGGCTTCCTGGATATAATCCTCAACCAATTCGGCTAGTTCCCGATCGATCGTGGCGTACTGATATTCGTAAATTCCGATGGCGAAGGGCAGAATAGCGAAGCCAAGTCCACCCTCAATCTTCTTTGCAGTTATCAGGCCTCGACGCGCCATACCCTTGAGCAGTTTCGAGATTTCAAGTGCATCACGCCCCAGACGGCTGGCAATTGTCTTCGCAGGTTCGGGCGTAAGCCGTAGGCTGGCGGCCAACGCGGCTTCCTCGGGGGAGAAGAGCTTCTGAAGCAACCGCAGATCTGATCCGCTTTCGGTGGGTGGGAATCCGTCGGGGAGTTGATTGAGGCGTTCGGCAAGAATTTTGTAGCTAGGTGGGTTCATTTATATTCTCCTCTCCCATGAGCATAGTGCCAGTTGTGGGTGGCGTCAATTTGCCCCAGTGGCTTCGGGCTCGAGAAGCTGACTGAGGGTAACGATTTGGTAGCCACGCGCTCTCAAGCGCGGGAGACTGTAAGCAAGTGTTTCAATCGTACGCTCCCCACGCGAGCCATAATCATGTAATACGATGATCGCGCCAGGGTCGGCGCGCCACAGAATGTAGCGTGAGGCAAACCAGGAAGAGGGGATATGCGAGTCGAACGGGTAAATCGAACCCAAGGCGATCCGATACTGAAAGCGCTCAAGACTTTGAATCATCTCGCGGTTGTACCAACCTGATCCTGGCCTGAACCAGCGGATCTCAGCGTAATTGCTGAGAACATTGTGTGCTTGTTCAAGACGGCTATCAAATTCGAACGCGGGGTGCTGGATGCTGGGCGTATCTTGCAGAAGATGGTTCCCCAGCTCGTGGCCGGCCGAGACCATGCGTTCGATTAATTTCTCGTTTCGGTTCACGCGATCAATCAGCACGAAAAAGGTCGCGTGGGCGTTGTTTTGCTCGAGGATATCGAGGATGCGTTCGGTAGAGTACGGATCCGGACCGTCATCGATGGTGAGCGCGATCAGTTTCTGCTCGGTATTTACCGCGTAGAGCACCTCAGGCGAGCGGGTCATGAGACGATTAAGGATCCATCGGGGTTGGAGCATGGCTAAGAATCCTAATACAACTAGCAGCGAAACAGGAAGAGCATACCGCCATAGACGCGATCGCGCTACCCTCCTCATGGTCTAGAAAGTGAAAGGTCTTTATCGAATGGGCACTGCGGTTCGAAAAGCGAAATTCCCCTTATCATTCGACCAGCATCCGCCGAAGTACTTTACCCACGAAGGATTTTGGCAGCTCCTGGCGAAATTCAATTTCCCAGGGAACAGCATAGGGTTCAAGCCGTTTGCGGCAAAGCTGGAGTAATTCCTCGCTTGTAAGATCGGTACCTGGGCGAGGGACAACAAAGGCTTTTACACGCTGACCGCCTTCCTCCGATTGGACGCCAACGACGGCTACTTCGAGAACTTTGCTATTTTCATAAAGTACTTCTTCGACATCGCGCGGGTAAACGCTATATTCCCCTGCCATGATCGTGTCTCTTTTTCGACTGATGATCGTAAAGAAGCCATCATGATCCATCACGGCAACATCGCCGGTGTACAGCCAGCCATCCTCTATCACATCGTTGGTATCGGGCGAATTGTTTTCCCCAGCCCAATAGCCGAGCATAACTTGAGGTCCATGTATCACAAGCTCCCCAATTTGACCCGGTGGCAGATCCTCGCCTGTTACCAGATCGACGATTTTGGCATCGGTATTGGGGATCGGAATGCCCATGGCACCCGGTTTGGATGGTCGATCAAATGGATTGGCATGCGTAACCGGAGAGGCCTCAGTCAAGCCATAACCCTCGACTAATCGACCCTGGGTTAGTTTTTCAAATTTTTCCTGGACCTCGATAGGAAGTGGGGAAGCTCCGCTGATACAGGCTTTAATTGAGCCCAAGCCGTAATCACGCACCTTGGGTGCTTGATTGATGAAGGTATAGATCGAAGGTACGCCAGGGAATATCGTGGGTTTATACGCTTTGATGCTTTCGAGCACCTGCTCCAACTCAAATACCGGGAGCAATACCATCGTAGCTCCCATGGCAATGGGGATATTCATGGCGGTCGTCATGCCGTAGCTATGGGTGAGGGGGATCACCGAAAGAAAAATCTCCTTTCCTGCTTGCATATCAGGGATCCAATGGCGTGTTTGCAAAGCATTTGCCACCAGGTTCCTATGTGTCAGGCAGACCCCTTTTGGTTCATCAACGGTACCGCTGGTGTAGAGGATTACGGCTAGATCTTCCTGGTTAACCGGCACATCCGGTGGATCCCAGGCTGCATCCATCATCAGGGCATCCATCTTCAGTAGGTCTTCAGGGACAGCTTCCTCCGGGCTCTGCCGCAAACCACTCGCTTCCCAACGGGTGATGATCCGGCGATAAGCACGCGGGGTTAGAGCGTTTTGCATCGTAGCCGTGACGATTGTGGTATCTGTGTGCGCACGGACGAATTTCGATAAACTGGAAAACTCTAATAATGTAACAAGTATGCGCGCACCTGTCTCGCGAATCTGATCTACAACGCCTTGCGCATCAATGATGGGATTGGGAAGAACCACGACGCCCCCAAGTTTTAAGACTGCGTAATAAGCCACGATCATTTGAGGCATATTGGGTAAGATCAACATGACTCGATCCCCGGGGCGAACGCCTAATCCATGGAGCGCATGGGCGAACTGATTGGCCATACGTTCGAGCTGTAAATAGGTGAGCTTGGAGCCATAAAAGATGGTGGCGGTTTGGTTGGGCAACCAGTCTGCAGCGACTTCGAGAAATTTATGTAAGGCTTGACGGGGTAGGGGGATGGTTGTGGGTGTATGCGCTCCATAGCTGCGCAACCATGGCCGCGGTTCTGTCCGCTCGCCAGCCTCGAAATGGTTGCGCCAGGACAGCCGCTTTCCAGTTTCATCTTCAAAGACGAAGCGTTCAATTGCCCGGTTGACAGCTTTGTGACGCTCGAGCTGAACTTTGTGTTTTGAAGCGCCGATATCGACAACCTCCGCCTCCGGGATCGATTCGGCAACGCGGGTGAAGACCTCACGGGGGAAATAGCGATCGCGTTCTCCTGTTATGACTAATGTTGGCGTCGAGATCTGTTTCATTAAGTCCCAGCCCCGCCATGTACTTAGGGTGTTGATCATCATGCGCTTCATAACGTGAATATCAGCGTTCCAGCGTGGACGGAAACGCCACCAGGGGCGGAACGCAGCCGTTGGAACACGGGATAGCAACTTGACAGCTCGCTGAAGGGGATACTCCCCGGCCGTCGTCAGCAAGACCAGTCGGTCAAGGCGCTCAGGATGGCGGGCTGCGTATTCAACGCAAATTGAGCCACCGAAGGAATGGCCGATCAGGGTGAACTTCTGGGGCAATTGGAGCGTCTCGGCGATTGTTTCCAGGTCTTCGACAAGCTCGTCCATACTGTATTTTGTGAAGGGGGCGTCGCTTTGGCCGTGCCCTCTCAAATCTGGAGCGATGACCCGCGCAAGCTTTTTGAAATGATTGATCTGGTATTCCCAGGTTTCAACTACGCCCGCATATCCATGAACAAAGACGACGGTTCGGTCGGCTCCTTCAGGCCAAAGGTCGACCACACTGAGGTGCGAATCCGCCAGGCCGCGGATGGGAACATCAACTCTATACAGGTTCAGATCGAGTTGGATAACCCGATGCTTAAGACCGCGGATCTGACGCTTCATAGTGCCTCCTCAGCAGCGAAAATGATCGCGGGAAAGACCGTCGTGCCAAGATCGCAGGCGGGGTGAGACGGTAGTCTCCCATTGAGATGAAGGCGGGATTGCCCGCGCGGCTTAGCGCTACGCGTCTTGGCACCTTCGATTGTAATGAAGGCAGTACTAGGATCAAGTCTGACCAGAGAGCGTGGTCGCTCCGCCATACCTCGTTATCCAGATTAACACCACAACCCAGTGGAAGAGTACGGCGGGCCAGAGCGAGGCCGAGATCCAATAAAGCATACTTGTACAAATGCCGAGCAATCCTGCAAGCATGAGGAAGACTGGGTTTGAAAAAACGGCTCGTGCTTGCGGTCGTAGAATGATTCCATTAATGGGGTGGATGAGTATGAATAGCAACGTGCTAACGCCGAACCAGAAGATGATTGCCGGTGCTGGCGTGAGACTAGAGGGCGATGGGAGCAACAGCCCTCTGAAGATCGATTCCTCCACCATTGCCGGATGAATCAACAGGCGCAGGCTTAGCACGACGAGCTGCCAGGGGGTTGAGTGTGATTTCTCTTCAAAGAGCAGACCAGCACGTAGCCCTATCCAGCGAGAAATGTATCCATAAACCAGCAGCATACAGAGGCTGACGATCCATAAGCCACTGCTCGGCCATACCTGGTAGCCCGACAGGAGAGCATCATATCGGTCCCGGATAGCATCAAGGATAACATTCAGATCCAAGCTCACTTACCCCTTCTATACTTCTTCAGTCTCCGCAATTTCGTCGATCCCGATAGTTCTATTCTAGATCAAGGCGGAAGTTTTTCCTGGCAAGGATCTTCAAGGTCGCATGCCCCTCCCGGCACATTACTTGCAACCCCTGACCTTGATCTCCCAGATTTAAGTGAGCAAGGTTATGGCTGAGCTATTACTTAATGAAACAGCACGTGGTTTGCTGGCGAGCCTTCTCGAGGGCAAGCGGTGTCCTCAGGGCTTTGACCTTCGCACCTTTCTCGCCATTCAACGTGGGGAAAGGTCTGCTGTGTCAATCCGTAACTTAGCTGCCTTAGCGGCTGCCCATGGAGATATTGTCTTGCAGGCTATTCCCGGATCTCAACGCTAACTCGTTATTTTGCGCCTCCGTCAGGAGCGTGGGGATGTTCCTGATTTCTATGGTGAGGCTGAGCTCGAAGGAAGCAAAGGAGCAACGCAAGTTGCTCCTTTGCCGTTTCTCTAACCGGTCGATGCTGTACACACCCTTGCTCGTGAGATGGGTTCTTGCGTCATTGTGGACTTTGAGGGAATTTGGGCACATCTCTTGCAGCTTAACAACGAGCCAACTCGTATGACCTTTTGAAAGTTGTAAGGTAGAGAGTGTATCGATGGCAGAGGGATTTACGGAGTGAATATGTCAATCGATGGAAAATCCTATAAATTGATTGTGCTGACCCGACGGATCAAAGTTCCCGGGATATTGGAAACGATGAGCGAGCAGGTCCCTGAGGTAAAGATCGCCTTCTCAGAGATCGAAGGGATGCTTACGAAACGCATGGAGGGCTTGGGTGCGGCGCAGTGGCGGGTAGTTTCTCATGCTCAAAATATCCATAATGGCATACTCATCGTCTCCTTCATGCTGGAATCAACGGCCCCGGAAACCACTTCCTAGATGAACAAGAACTATCACCGAATGACCTCGCCTAGGAGCGTCTCCAACTCATCGATCAGCCTTCCCATACCATCGAACGCAGCTTGAATGGGTTCCGTTGAGGTCAGATCCACACCGGCTACCTTGAGTGCTTCGATCGGATAGCGAGATCCTCCCAACTTTAAGAAGTCCAGATAGTTATCAACCGCTCCTCTTTCGCCAGATAGGATTTTCTGTGAAATCGCATGGGCGCCGGCGATTCCAGTGGCATATTGGTAGACGTAGTAATCTACATAGAGATGCCCGAAGGTCGCCCAAATCATCCCTACGTGCTCTGGATCGAATTGGATGTCGGGGCCGTAAGCTTCCTTGAAATAGCTGACACAAAGGTCTCTCAGGAGGCTAGCCGTGAGACCCTGGCCTTTCTCAACTCGCTGATGACTCTCTAGCTCAAACCTTGCCAGAGTGGGCATGATCAAGAGATAGCGATAATAATTGGCCATCGCCTCTTCAATTACGGCGATGCGAAAGTTTGGTTCGTCGAATTTCTCGAGCAAGTATGCACGAACCATGGCCTGGTGGAAATTGGAGGCCACCTCCGCCACAAACAGTGAGTAATCGCTGTAGACTGGTGGCTGAGTCTTCCAGGTCAGGTAGGAGTGCATCGAATGGCCCAGTTCGTGGGCCAGGGTGCTAAGGCTTATCAGGGTGTTGTTATAGTTCATGACAATAAATGGAAAGGTTCCATACGCGCCAGAGGAAAAGGCGCCACCCCGCTTTCCCTGGTTGGGAAATACATCAACCCAGCGTTCCTCCCCACAACCTCGCCGGATGGCAGCGACATAATCACCTCCAAGCGGTTCAAGCCCGGCACATATCCAATCAACAGCTTGTTCATAGGGCACTTGGGGTTGTGTGTTGGTCAGGGGCGCCCAGGTATCGTAGGGCCGTAATGGATCTACTCCCAACGCCTCAGAACGAATACGCCAGTAACGATGCCAAAGTGGTAAGTTCGCTTCAAAGCTCTTCAAGAGGTTGTCGTAGACCTGACTTGGAATTTGATATTCGAAGAGAGCTGCTTCCAGAGTCGATCGAAATCCACGCGTTTCGGCGGTGAGCACATTTTGCTTAATAGAAGTTTCCAGCGTCGTTGCCAACGTGTTCTGGTGGGAGAGATAAAGATCAAGGTAGTTCTCCCATGCAGTCTGGCGGACAAGTCGGTCAGGGTCAGTCATTAATCTCGGCTGGGATCCCTGTGTAAGGTCCACGCGCTCGCCTTCACGGGTCAGCGCAGGTTCGAATTGAAAGTCGGCATTTGTAAGCATTCTCGCGATTGTGGACGTCCCGGAGAAAGGATTGCTCAACAGGCCAAGGAGGGTCTCAACTTCCTCGGATCGAATGTGGTCTTGCTTGCGAAATATGTCCTGAAAGAAGTGGTGATATGTGGAAAGGTCAGGATTCTGATCCATCCATTTGGCGATTGTTTCCTGACCGATCTTGACCACCATGGGTTGGAGGGCTGCCAACCGAGCCTGTACCTGACTGAGCAACCCGCGTGCCTGACTTTGTCTCTGTGCAGCACCGCTATTCGAGGTTTCAACACTGTGCTCAATACCTGCGTAGAGATAGAGAGTTTTAGCGCGGACAAACAGAGATAATTCCTGCTCCAGGACCGTGAACATTTCATGTTCGGAATTGATTTGCTCTGGCATGGCGTAGCTTTCATCTTTCAACGCCTCGCCCACATCTTTATACTCGTCTTCCCAGGCTTGAAGATCCGAAAATAGGCTTTCCGCATTCCAACGGTATTGCTGGGGAATATCTGATCGTGGGGGGATGGATATGGCCATAGGCTGCTCCTTTACGACTTATTGTGCCATTATACGTTTTTGTATAGGCGTTTTATCGCTTCCGAATCTAACCTGCTCAGGTTGGTGGTCTCGCAAGATACGGGAGCTCGTCAATGCCGGTCTCGGGATTAAATTCGGTGGTGATCCAGAGCTGATTGCCATCTGTAATCAACTCGATAGATCCATAGCGATCCGTTTGTAGTATAGGGAAATGGGATATGTCATTACGCAAGGGTGGCACCGCTCCAAGGGGACACGTATTAGTCGCACACGAGACAACGAGGATTCGGGGGTTTAGATGTTCAAGTAATGATGCAGGGTTAACCGCTTCATAGCCCTCATCCGCAAGCAATCCCACAGTGATATTGGCACTGGCCTGGTTTCGAACAATTTCAGGGATGTCGGCAGGTGATAGCCCCAAGGGAAAAAACAATCTTGAATGACCATATGTCAGCAAAAATGTCATCCCTTTCGAACCAATATGCAGGACCTCGAGTGTTGCGCCATCGCCGAGGTCAAGCCTATTTCCCGATTGCGCCAGTCGAACAGGGATGGCAGCTGTATGGAAGGATTCCAGAAGATTGCTGTAGGCGGAACTCTCTGCTGTTCCACTTATGAGGACCTGATCGATGGTTGTCATGCTTGTGATGTCACGCAAGCCTGCAATCTGCTTATATTGTGACCCGCCAAGGAGAAGCCAGTCGATTTTTCGGTCTGGGTAGGGGAGATATTGACCTAGCGCTGTTGCCAGCCTCAAGGGGCTTGATCCGCCATTCGCTAACAGAGTACCCCCCGAAGGTGTCTGGATTAAGACGGCTTCTCCCCGTCCCACATTCAGAATGGTCACATGCAGTTGGCCATCAGCCTTGTGATCTATGGAATGCCAGATCAATAAGCTAGCCAGCGACATCATCATTAGATATACCGAAACCGCTATGGATCGGCGTTGTGAGAAGAGATTCTCGAAAAGATCGCGTAGCTTTGGCCACCAGGAGCTGTGCATTAACGCAGTAAGGCCAAAGAGGCCGAAGTAGTACATCGCGATCCACCCCGGGTGGATAGTTCCGGTATACAGTACTCCGCCCGGTATTGTAGCGAAAAGAGTTACGAGTCGATTGGTCATCGCAGAAAATGGCCAGGCAAACCTGGCGATGAGAGAACCCAATGGTTGCCAGATCAACCCCACACTGGTAGCAATACCGCTCAGGATCATTAGGAAGGGCTGCAGCGGAAGGATCAGGGCGTTGGCGATGATAGAGATTACCGAAATCTGGTGAAAATGCCAGGCGATAATTGGCAGTGTAGTGATCTGGGCAGCCAGGGTGAAGAACACCATCTCTGCAACCAGATTTCCCCAACGCTTCGAATCTAATCTGGGGAAATAATGCTGGAGCGCTGCTGTTGCGATCTTACCGAGTGGCTCTGCATAAAGGATCAAGCCAAGCGTAGCAAGAAATGAGAGTTGGAAACCAACATCCAGCAAGACTTGGGGATCAAGACCAGTCATGATGGTCGCCGCTGCAACGAGCGAGGTAAGCCCATGCGTCCGTCGGCCAAGGAATCGAGCCATCAAAGCCAAGACTCCCATGATGGCTGCTCTTACGACAGGGGCATCACCGCCAACAAAGATGGTGTAAAGAAGGATCAAGATCCCGGCAAGGAGTAATCCGCGAGTACGACCGAACCAACGCCCGAACACAGCAATGGCCAGTCCAGCCATGATGGTAATGTTGAACCCAGAAATGGCGATGATGTGTGTTGTGCCCGTTGCACTATAAGCACGGCTCAGATGATCTGGGATGTAACTCTCAATTCCCAGGAGTATTCCAGCGATTAGTGGGGCTTCAGGGTAAGGAAATAATCGCTGGATCTCATCAAAAGCTTTCCCACGCCAACGGCTCAACCGATCGAGGATAGGATTTACCGGGCCGAGGCCCATGGAGCGAATATGAGCATCAGGCATCCAGGCATAGATGCCCTGTCGGGAAAGGTACTCGCGATAGGAAAAATCCCCCTCCTCAGGTGGGAGTTCAAGCGAGCCGCGCAGGCGTACTCGTTCCCCATAGCGATAGGTTCTCAATGGCGATGTGGTAACCAGGATTGAGCCACGGACCGGCTTTTCGATCTCCAGCGCAGGAATCGACAGATGTTCAACCGTAATCTCAAGCCGAGTTTGGTTGTCACGAACATCTGGATCGGTGTTGACCCAGCCGATAAGCAGAACATCTAGGGCTGTATCGGCGTAATAGGCCACATGTTCCTGGTCAATCTTGGGGGTAGAGCTTTCCCAACGAGAAGCTGCGAAGAAGATGAAGAACAGGGAGAGGAATATCGTGCGGAACTTGAGGTCTTTATGAAAAATTATGGCAGCGATAAGTCCACCCAGCGCGAGGGATAACCACTGCCAAAGATTCAAAGGTAATAGGATTGCCAGGATCAGACCGAATAACCAGGCTGAGCCCGCCCAAACAAGAACCATCCAATCCCCCTTCTTGGTGGGCTTGACCCATGGAAGAGATACCGGACTCTTCCCTTACAAAGTTGTCGTTGCTTACTCCTTCGGAACCCCCGGAATATCTGGTATCTCATCCTTTGGAAGCAAGGCCATCGCATCTACCATTGTGCGGTTGAAAACCATTGCGGGACCTTCGGCGCTGACGTTTGGAAATAGGATGGCGGATAGGCTGGCGTTGTAAATTGGGATGAAAAAACGATCGCTTTCGAACATCAAGCCCCCAAAGTTGAACTTCCCTGGAGTTTCGATAATACCTTTGAGCTCATAGCCTCCCATAATTACTCGAACCCAATGGGGGACGTTGGTTGTATAGCCTCCGCGTGAGAAGCCTGTGGCGCCCAATTGTCCACGACTGCTGAGCAACACAGCTACAATTTCAGATTTGACGAGCCAAAATGTAGGGTAGCGGGCAACTAATTTGCCGGGTTGATGAAGCCGCATCATATGTGCGCCCTCTATTTCCACAAAGGAAGTAGTAGGGATATTGAGGAAGCTAAACAATCCCGCTCCGGTTGGGTGCACACGTCCCAAGACTCGATGGCTAGCTGTATAGACTTCGATGGATATGGTTTTCGTGGCCATGGTCTTCGTACCTCAGCGTATCGGGAGTGCAACCGTTATCGAAGTGCTGGCAGGTGTGTGCTCATACCACATAACCCCCCCCATACTTTCAACGATCATGCGTACCTCGCCCATAGACAATCCGGGTCCCATATTGCCTGTCTCTGGGTCAACCTTTGTATCTGTGATTGCCTGCACTGTATCCGGTGACAGCCCGGGGCTCGAATCGGATACTCGTACGGCTGCCCAGGCACCATCATGCATGTCGACATTTACCGTGAGCGGGAATTCGTCACTCTGCGATCGCAGTACTTCAAAGTGGTGCGTCTCAAGCACAACACGCCCGCGCGCCGTCCGTCGAATCGCGGCTGCTACCAATGCTTCAAGCACCTGGTGAACCCGATCTGGTTCCCCTCGGAATCTAGGGATCGGATCGCTGCGCTCTGTAATCAGATCAAGGCCTTTGCCCTGTGCAACCGGCTTCATGTTGGTGACCGTATCAATGATGGCACGGGGTAGATCTACCATTTGGCCAGCCTGATCCTCATCAAGCTTAACCACCGGTGTGTCACGGAGATTGTCTAACTGCTTGAGCACCTCTCCAATTAACTCTTGGCCATTATCTTCTGTTAACGCCGACGGGTCTTGAGCAAGAAGGGTGAGGGTCTCATAGGCGCGCTCAATCCCCTTAAGAAGATCAGGAGTGGCCGCATGTATTTCAGCCGATTCGCCTGTGTCCTGTGATTCGATCGATATCGGCGCTGTTGGGGCGGGCTGGCTGGCCAATGGTTGCGTTCGCAGTCCGCGTTTCAAGGATGCCTGCTCCAAGGCGACTCCGGCCCAGTCGGAAAGCGCCATAAGCAGGATTAGGTGGTGCTCGTTGAAAGTTCGTGGTGCCAGGCGGTTGTATACGCCCAACACCCCTGCAACTTTATTCCTAACCCGCAGGGGTACGTTGACCGTTGATTGAACCAGAAATCCCGTCTGGACCTTGACCGGTCCGGCCTCCATCGAAGGTTGGCGCAAGATAGGTTGTCCACTATGGAAAACCTCTCCAACGAGGGTATCTGTGGAACGCAGCTTCTGTAGCGTTGCGTGGCGGTCGCCCGCCTGTTTTGTAGCCCGGAGAACCAAGTCATTGCGCTCTGGTTCGGCGAGATAGATCGAGGCTTCTTCCGCATTGGTGACAAAAGCAGCCGCTTCACATACGCTGCGCAGGATTTCATTTAGATCATCCAGGTTCACCACTGTCCGGCCAATTTCACTGAGCATGCGAATTTCTTCAGTGCGTTGGCGAACTTGCTCGCGCAATCGTTCCAATCGATTGGCAAGAATGGAGGTATCGGCCTCGCGCGCCCGAGTTTCTCCTAGCTCACTAATTGCCTGACACAGCTCAGAAGGGCGGTAGGGCTTCAACAGAAAGTCGCTAACCCCAAGGCGGAAGAGTTCGCGCAACTTGGACAGAGGGAAATGTGCTGCAAGCAGTATGGCCGGAGCCTCCGCTCCTGTCGAGCGATAATTACGCAGGCTGGCTAAGGGGTCGCCACGCAGCTGGGTTACGTCAACGACAAGCACATCAGGGGTGGGTGAGTCGTCCCCGCGAATCCAGGCCTGGAATCCACTGGGTTTGAGGATTCGCTCTACGATTGCCTGGGCGTTGGATTCAACGTCTGCAATGACAATGATTTTTAGAGAGGCCTGAGCCTCGGATGCTTCCACCATCGGTGTTTCGATACTCCCGCTTGCCAGGCTTATGGGTGCCTCCGTTGATCTCTGTGCTTAGGATGGAGCTCCGGATCCGGTTGGGGAGGGACTGCTTGGATGGAACGCAGGCGACGGGGCTTGGCCCAGAGCATTGCGCGCAATTGGTTCAGCGCCCCAGGATCATAGAAATCGCTTCTGCAGACATCACAAGTCCAGCCAGGAAAATGGGATGCGACAATAGGGTATTTTTCAGCTCGATCAAAGAGGAATACTTTGCCAAGCTCAAGGTGGCCCATCTGGCAAGCTGGGCATATTGAGGCTGCTTCGTGTGATTTCTTCGTCATCGCTTTTTTGGACGATCAGCGCTGGGGCGCCGGGCGCATAATGTAATTATGTAAAGTAAAATTGGCTTGATTTTATCTCTACTCGCAAGCGTATGCCCGCAGCCGGAATCGCAAGGGTCAATAACGAGCTTTTCACGATTGTAGCATAAGGAATAGGGTACGCTGGTCACTCTTCGGCGGCAATCGCCAGATCATAGTGGGGAATGGTACCTGCCTCGGAGGGAGGCCAATAGACAAAGACGGCTCTTCCAATGATCTCTCCCAGTGGTAAGGGCCCCCAATTCTGAGAATCGGAAGAATTGTTGCGGTTGTCGCCCAGGACAAAGACTTCTTGGGGTCCGATGATCCACTCACCATTGTAGCGTGGGGTTACAGAGAGGTAGGGTTCATAGATGACCTCACCGTTGATAAGAACCTGCCCGCTGCGAATGACAACTGTATCGCCTGGAAGTCCGATGACCCGTTTAATAAACCGCCGCTTCGGATTTAAGGGGAAGCGGAACACGATGATGTCTCCGCGCTGGGGTTCACTCCAGCGATAGGCCAATCGATTGACGACAACAAACTGACCCTCATGGAGGTTCGGTTCCATGCTGATCCCTTCGACGCGTATTCTCGCGGTGAGCAAATTGACTGCCAGGAAGAGTAATCCTGCCACAAGGAACGTTTGCAGCATCTCTCCCAGGAATAGGAGAAAACGATTGCGCGGCTTTGGCGAGATAGTGGCGCCCCACTCCGGGGGCGCGTGTTCAAAATCAGAGTTATCGTGCACGGCGACTGATTATATCATGTGGGTAGATTGGCTTGCATGGTTGAAGACGTAGGTCAATTCCGCTTTCGGAACGATAGCCGGATAGGCGTCCCGAGAAAGCCGTATTTCTCACGGATCTGATTTTCTAAGTAGCGCTGGTAGGTAAAGTGCACCAAAGCTGGATTATTGACATGGAACAGGAAGGTTGGAGGATCGGTTCGGACCTGAGATGCGAAGAGGATGTTCAGGGTTTTGCCTTTACTTGTTGGTGGCGGATGGGCGCTGAGAGCTTTTTGTAAGAGGCGATTCATCTCACCTGTAGGAATACGGCGCAATCTTTCTTCTTGAACCCGCAGCGCTGTGGGAAGAACCTGATGCACACGCTGGCCAGTCTTGGCTGAAATGAACAGCACGGGTACATAAGCCAAAAAATTCAGTGCGGAACGAACTTGTTGAGAATACGCATCCATTGTGTATGCATCTTTCTCAATCAGATCCCACTTATTGATAATGAGAACGACGCTCTTGTGCTTATCAATCACCATGCCAGCGATGTGCGTATCCTGCGCGGTTACACCTTCCTGTGCATCGATCATGACTAAGACAACATCAGCACGTTCGATAGCCTTCAGCGCCCTGAGCACAGAGTATTTTTCGACTCCGGGTTCTATGCGACCCCGGCGTCGAATACCTGCCGTGTCGATCAGTGTGACTTTCTGCCCATGGTAGGTTAGTGCGGTATCAATCGCGTCTCTAGTTGTACCGGGAATCGGGGAGACGATCACACGGTCTTCACCTAGCAAGCGGTTGAGCAGGCTGGATTTTCCGGCGTTCGGTCGGCCGACAATGGCGATATGAACAATATCTTCTTCAACTTCGACTTCATCTGTCGCAGAAACTTGAAGGGATTCAACCAGCTGATCGAGTAAATCCCCGGTTCCTGTCCCATGTAATGCCGAAATCGGGTAGGGATCCCCCATCCCCAGCGCATAAAATTCGCTGGCTGCCGAGCGTCTTTCCAGATTGTCGCAGCGATTGACAACAAGCAGGATCGGGGGGGATGGTCTGCCGTCTATTTTGATCTGCTGTTTGCGTAAAATCGTGGCAATTTCTTCATCAGCCGGGGTAATTCCACTCTCAATATCTACCAGAAATAGAATCAGGTCCGCATCTCGAGCTGCGATCTGCGCTTGCATGCGAATGCTCTCGATGTAATCGGCTGAATCTAGTGATAGGGGCTCAGCTCGGCTGAGGTCGGTGGGGTCGATGCCCCCGGTGTCAACGATATCGAAGATGATCCCGTTCCATTCCGTCTCGGACACGAGACGATCCCGGGTTGTGCCTGGACGATCGTCGACAACAGCCAAGCGCTCACCAGCAAGGCGGTTAAACAAGGTTGACTTCCCAACGTTGGGACGTCCGACGAGGGCGACAATGGGACGCTTCATCATGAACTAGGGATTTGCGGTTGGCGTGGGTCGTGGTGTGTAGGTCAGCGTCACTTCAATCAGGGCTGGAGTAGGCGGCTCCCAGGTCACATCATCCGGCAAGACGATAACCTCTGGTTCAAGCTGGTAGGTCCCTTGGTCGAGGTTTAGCACATCGATGATGACACGAACCTGTTCGGGCACGAGTTGATCGAGTGTTATCGTCGGGCCTGAAAGGATCAGGTCCACCTCTTCTGGAGACACATAGGAATAAAGGCCAAGGCGTACACTTTGGATCTCAACCGGTCTCGTCAAGGTGACCGCAGTTGTGATCGGCTCGATGCTGACTTCAACCCTAACGTTTTGCTCACCGATGAGAGAAAAGCCTTCTGGTATATCCAAAGGGACACGCTGGTCGACGCTGGTTGTACGATTATCGACATCTATCGGCACGCTTTCGATGAAACCCGGTAGGGCTTCGAGCGCTTCAGCATCGTCGGAAAAGAGGGCCACCTCAGGTGGTGTTACCGATATCCGAGTGACGCGATAGTAGCCCTGGGCTTCAAGTTCTTCCTGACCATTGACCTGGGGGATCACAACCAGACGGCGAATATTTTCAATACGGGTAATTGGTAAAGTAATATGAACACTTTCATGTTCAAGGACGACCCCAGTCACAGGATCATCGTTTTCGTCAACCGGGATCAGGTTAAATTCTTGATCAATACTTTGCTGCCGATTGGTGAGCTCGATGAGTATGGAAGCGCTCTCGACCTGATCAACCGCGCTCGCAGGACCAACGACGGTAGTTTGCTCATACTCAATGGAAGGCTCTTCTGCGCGGTAATCTGCAGCTGGATTCCCGGCTAAATCGATTTTAATATCTATGATCTTGGTGGCCAGAGGTTCAATCTCCAATTGGACGACTGCGGGATCAAGCGAGGTTATTTGTGTTGCGTTGGTCTCAATGATGGGTTTGATCTGTAGACTCTGGCTTCCCGCCTCTACATCACTCAGGTCCACAACGAGACGAAGAGCATCACTACTAAGCACACGCCAGACGGAGGTTGGCGCACGTAGTGTGACCATTCCACTCTGCGGAATTTCCCCGACGATAATAAGACCATCTTGCAAGCCCAGATATTCGATTTCGATCGACTCCCCAAAGACCTGTTCTAGGATTGGGTCTTCCTGGCTAACAGCGGCTACCCACGCCGTTAGCGCCAGAAATAGAGCCAAGAGCAGTGCGCCGAAATTATCACGTAGCCAAGCGACCATTAATTAATCTCCCGGGCTTCGGACAGCGGTGCTTGTGCGTCGAAAAACAATCTTTTCCAGCCATGCCGGTAGGCGGCCTGTAGGCCGGGGTCGGAAAAAAGCAGTAAGGATATTTCTTAAGCGGGCCTGGTCGAGGCGGCGGATGATACGTCCGTTATGTGTGACGGAGATACCACCGGTTTCTTCTGAAACAACCACCGAGACCGCGTCGCTGACCTCACTAATACCGATGGCTGCACGATGGCGCAACCCCATCTGCCTTTCAGGAGATCGCGATAAGAGACCACTGGATGAGAGCGGCATCACCGCCGCTGCAGCGGCGATTCGGCCATCTGTAATGATTGCAGCACCATCGTGCAAGGGGGTATTGATATGGAAGATCTGTAGCAGCAATTCTAATGAGAGGTCGGCATCCAAGCGTACGCCGGTTTCCCGATATTCTGCTAACGGGACTTCACGTTCGATGACGATCAACGCGCCGTAACGACGGTCAGATAAGCGCTGAGCGGTTTGGCAGATCGTTTCGATCAACTGCTCAACATGGTCGGGTGTCGCACTGAACCCGAAAACAGTGCTTGTGCGACCGAGGCGATCCAGGACCCGTCGGATCTCTGGGGCGAAAATTACTGGAATGGCAACCAGGATCGCAGGTAGTGAGTTTTCAAGCAGCCAGGTGAAGGCAGGCAAGTTCAGCAGGCTGGTCAGCAAAGCGATCGCGATGACAAGCACAACAATGCCGCGCAAGAGCACTACGGCCTGCGTACCACGCACGAGTCTTAGTAGGAAGAAGACAACCAATGTCACCAAGGCCACATCGATGACACTGGTAAGATCGAAGCGTTGGAAGAAAAAACTGATTTCGTTGAGGAAGTTGCTCACGGTCTGTGTATCGCGCCCCCAGCGCGGGTGAGTTAAGTTTTGTCTTTAAGATTGCGTAGCAATTCGTGGTAGCCTTCGATATTTGGCGGATCAAGGTTGATGATAGTCTCGATCGTGTGGACGGCTTCTTGTGATTGTCCGGCGTCAAGTTGGATCTCTCCAAGCGCGTCATATTGTGCGATAGCATCAGCGATACGCCCGGCTGCTCGGTAGGCTTCCGCGAGTCGTGCATGCAATACCTGTTTTCCAGGATATTCCCTGGCAAGATCTTCGAGCAGCGCAAGTGCTTCTGATGCTTGCCCAGCATTGACCAAGTTCTCCAGATGGATGTCCAGGGATTCGGCTGCTTCGGTTTCCTCCCCCAAGCGCAAATGCAGGTCGATCAAGTTCGAGCGCGCCTTCTCGTTCGAGGGATCGAGCTCACAAATCTGGTCAAAAATCCGCAGCGCCTCTCGCCAATCCAAGCGCGAGAGGTCAATATCACCCATGCGATCTAGAATGCGTACGACAATCTCACGGCTGACATTGCTGCGTTGACACAACTGATAGGCTTGCTCCAAGGTTGCCCGCGCGGTCTCGATCTCGGCCATTTGCCGATAGAGTTCGGCTAGATCAATATACTGTGCAATGGCCTCATCGCCCCGATCTTGCTGGGCCAGGAGTCCGATCAATTGTTGGCGAGCAGCGATATCTATGGGCGAGTGGCTGATGATGCGGGAATAGATATTCGAGGCCTGTGCAATTTGCCCCCGCACCCTATGAGTCCTCGCCACCGTCCTCAGCTTGGTCATGCCCCCAGCAGTATTACCCTGTTGAAACATGATCTCTGCCATACGGGAATGCAAAGCCAGATAATCCGGAACATGGTCCATGGCCAACATGGCTTCTTCCAGCGCGACGGCGTAAAACTTCTTACTGATCAGTTCATCGATACGTGCCAAGGATTGGAGCACGCGTTCGGTTCCACCAACCTCAAGGAGTTCTGCGATTGGCACGAGAGAGGCGCCTTCGGTTTGACCTTCAAGCTGTTTCCGGGCTTGGATCAAGCGCTGTAGCCACTCTGGGCCACTCAGGAAATTAAGCGTGTTCTCGACGATCTGGGAAAGTGTGCTCTCGTCTCCCTCATTCTGTGAAGCGAGGATCGAATCGTACAATTCGTTGAGTTGCCCGGATTGACTATCATCGACAGACAGGCTGTCAGCATGCCGCAGCGCCTGGAGCAGATAGCGGGCTGCTTCTGGCAGATCGTTGCGCATGCGTGCCAGGCGTCCAAGGGCTAAGTTTGCACCAAGATCTAATTCTGGGTGACCGAGGGATGCATTAAGATGCTTGATCGCCTGCTCATTGTCATCCATGTTTTTATGCATTACGCCCAAGTTGTAATGGACCGCAGGGTGATCAAGTCCTGCCTGGATAGCACGTTCAAATTCTTTGATTGCCTGTTGTTTATTCCCACGGGTTTGTAAATCAATCGCCTGGCCTAGATATCGCAGCATCTGCGGTTGACCGATATTTTCACGCTCTTTGCTGATGCGTCCTGTCGTAAGATCGTCCATATCAGCGGAGGTATCGTCTTCCTCATCGTCAGCCTTCTCATCTTCAAACAACAGGCCAGCGAGAATCGTGAGAGCCCGAGTTTGCGCAACGCTTTCAGGATCCGCTTGTTGGCTATCCTCTGCGGCCAATTCATCGATACTTTCAGATTGCACCAGATCCTTCACCGTCTCCATGCGTAACGGTGCGGTTGCGCCTCGCGGTGCTGGTGGCGGGGGCAATTCTTTGCCTTGCTGGAGCATGCGAAGTGTGCGCGCGGCTTCCTTCTCACCGGGTATGATCCGCAATGCCCGTTGTGCTGCCTCAATGGCACGCTCGACTTTTTTTGTCCGTTGCAGGATGGAAGCTAGAGCGAGATATTCGTAAACTGCTTCACGTTGACGACCGAGCCGCTCAAAAGTCATGGCCAGGCGAGATCGAGTTTCTAAATCTGCCGGAGATAGACGGGCGATATGGGTCCAATTATCGATGGCTTTGTCGACATCCCGCCGCTTCAGGTGTAAATCTACAGCCGCTTTACGCTGTCTGACGGCACCTTTTTCATCATTCATTGCTTCCAGGATCTCAGCGATTTTCTCAACCGGGATGGCATCTTCAGGAGAAAGCTTTCCGGCATGCTCGTATACCTTGAGCGCTTCCTCATATTGCTCAGATTCGAGCAATGCCAAGCCTAAACTGGTCAGCGCTCCGGGATGATCAGCGCTAAGCGAGAGGGCTTTCCGGTAATACTCAATTGCCCGGTCCCACTGAAGATCCCATGCAGCGGAATGCCCCAGGCGCATCGATTCTTCAAATACTTCTTTTCGATCGGTCATAGCTCAAAAATGGTTGCGGCAAGCGTGGCGTGGCGAGTATAGCATAAGATCAAAGCCATCGCCCCTGGCCACCTTGTCCTTCCAGCAACGAACTGATTGTATTGGCTTTCAGCCATGTTGCCTCTCATTATCCAACGTGTCTTTCAAGAAATTTCCTTCATATCCGCCCAATTTTCACCTGCTTTCGCATCTGTTTTTAGAGGCACCCGCAGCTTATAGGCATCTTGCATGACCACTTGAACAAGCTTGGCGGTTGCCTCCAGCTCCACGCGTGGACACTCAAAAACAAGCTCATCATGTACTTGGAGCAACATTTGTGCCGAGAGGCTTTCCTGGTGTAATCGCTTTGGGAGTCGCAGCATGGCCAGTTTGATGATGTCGGCGGCACTGCCTTGAATAGGAGCGTTGATCGCCTCGCGCAAAGCTCGCGCCCGTATCACCTCGGACGTTGTACTTCCCTGCGCCAGTTGCGGGAAGTAGCGCTTGCGACCAAGCAACGTGGCAACATATCCATCTTGAACCACATACTGTCGAGTCTGCTCAAGGTAGTGGTGCACGCCTGGGAACTGCTCAAAATAGGCTTTTACGAAATTCTCTGCTTCAGCCAGGGTCAACTCGGTCGTACGCGTAAGACCATATGCGCTCATCCCATAGATAAGCCCAAAGTTGATCGCTTTCGCATTACGACGCATCTCCGGTGTTACTTGCTCGAGTTTGATATTGCCGACCGCCGCAGCAGTGGCAGCATGGATGTCCTGATCGTCGAGGAACGCCTGGATCATGGCCTGGTCTTCAGCGATATGTGCAACAATCCTGAGTTCAATCTGGGAGTAGTCAATGCTTAGGAGGACGTGACCCGGTTCGGCAACAAATGCCCTGCGGATCTCGCGACCCAACTCGGTGCGGATTGGGATGTTTTGTAAATTTGGATCCGAGGAAGCCAGCCGGCCTGTCACCGACCCTGTCTGACTGTAAGAAGTATGCACACGTTTCGTGTGGGGATGGACCTGGCTGGGGAAGGAATCGGTATAGGTCGATTTAAGTTTGGAAATCTCACGATGCTCAAGAATCTGCTCGATGATCGGATGCTGGTCTCTTAAAGCCTCGAGGACACCGGCTGCCGTGGAGTAATGACCTGAAGCAGTTTTCCTTGTCCGATCGGGAGGGCTTAGCTTGATTTCATCGAAGAGAACTCTCGAAAGCTGTTGTGTCGAGTTAATATTGAAGTTGTGTCCTGCCAGGGAGAAGATCTCAGCCTCGATTTCGCCCAAGCGCTTTCCCATGGTGTCAGAGAGTTGTTCGAGGAAATGAGTATCTAACCTGATCCCGGCCATTTCCATCTGTGCCAATATCGCAATCAGGGGCATTTCTAACTCAACGAAGAGATCCCAATGCCCTTTTTGCTTGAGTTCAGATTTCAATTCTGATAATAGCTGCAAGCATACTTCAGCGTCTGCAGCAGCATAGGGTGCCACTTCCTCGATCGAGACATCGGCCATGGAGCGCTGATTCCTGCCAGAGCCGATGAGTGTTTCAATCGGCATCATTTCCAAGCCAAGCCGGACCCATGCCAGGTTCTTTAGACCGAGATTGCGTGAAGCTGGGTCACAGAGCCATTCCGCGATCATTGTGTCAAAACCGAGCGGGGTGACTTCCAATCCGGCTCGGGCGAGCACAAGGTAGTCGTATTTCAAGTTATGTCCGACCTTAGGAATGTTGGGATCTGTAAGCGGAGCCTCAAGCGCTGCAAGGATGCTTGCCAGTTCGAGTTGTTTGCCTGCTGTCACAGCCAGGTTATGACCAATCGGCAAGTAATAGCCCTGTCCAATTTCTGTTGCCAGGGAGATACCGACAAGTTCGGCTTGCATGGCATCGGTGCTCGTGGTTTCGACATCGAAGGCTATTTGTTTGGCATCCTTCAATCGAACGGCAAGCTGTTGGAGCGCATCAACTGAATCCACAAGGATGACTTCACGCGTCGTCTCCTGAGAGGCATCAGGAGAGGATACAAAGAGATTTAACTGTCCTGCTTGTCCTGTGGTTTCCGAGCCGGGGATGCGATCCATGAGCGTGCGGAATTCCAGCATGCGGAATAATGCCATGATGCTGTCGCGGTCATAGCCTGCCGCCTTGCAGGCATCCAGGTCGAATGAGAGCGGTACGTCCGTATCTATGCGACCCAGCGTTTGACTCAGATAGGCGTTTTCACGATCGGCTTCTAATTTGTTGCGGAAGCGAGTCTGGATAGCTTCGAGATTCGCATAAATCGCATCGAGGTTTTCGTATTCCTGAAGCAGCTTGACAGCTGTCTTCTCCCCCACACCACTAACGCCAGGAATATTGTCGCTGCTGTCGCCCATGAGCGCCTTTAGATCAATCAGCTGTGCGGGATCGAGTTGGTACCGTTCTCGCACTTGATCCGGTCCGTAATCAACGGCTTCGGAAAGTTTCTGGCCGGAGAGACGAATGACGACCTGCTGATCTGCCAATTGCAGCAGGTCACGATCGCCGGTGAGAATGATCACCTCAACTCCCTGCTCGGCTGCCTGGCGTGCAACGGTTCCGAGAACATCGTCAGCTTCGAAACCTTCTGCTTCAAGAATTGGAATACCGAAGGCTTGAATCACCTCTTGGATGCGTTCAATTTGAAGGCGAAGATCATCTGGCATCTTGTCTCGGGTCGCTTTGTACTCTTCATATAGGTCGTCACGGAAAGTCCTGCCTGTATCAAAAGCCACAGCGAGGTATTCGGGTTTTTCCTGTTCGAGCAGGCGCAGGAGCACAGAGGTAAAGCCATAAGTACCTGCAGTGGGCTCGCCAGCTTTGGTAATCCAACGCGAACCACCGCCAACACCGGTGAGTGCGAAGTATGTCCGGTAGGCCAGGGCATGACCGTCGATCAAGAAGAGTCGTGGGCGTTTATTCATCATCAATCCTTCAAACACCAAAGTTGCTGAAATGATTCTAGCACTATCGGGGGATATTCCTCGATTTCCTCTTCTATCTAGCGATAAAAACCGCTCCATTCACTTGGAGCGGTTTTTTATTATCCAGAGATCCAGCGGGTAATATTGGCAGGCTATGTGTCCCAGGTCTTGAAGTCAATGGTCATAGTTTGTGGAGAACTTGGTGTGATGCCTTCAACCTCAAGCCGGCCATAATTGCCTTGATTGGTCTTATAGCAAAATACATCCCCTGACGAAATATCTCCAATAAGAATTTGAACGTCTCCTAAGGATGCATCCTGGCAATCCGATAAGCTTGGCTGTGATTCCGTCATCAACTTAAATTTTGCACCGTTTTCGGATTCAAAATACTTTATTGAGGCAGATACAGCATGGAACCAAAGATCAGTCCCTGAGCCTCCTATCGTTCCTGTATCCAGGTCGACACTATTTGTCTGATCTAGCTGCAGATCTCCATCTGAGGCGAGAACAGGGTACGGAGTAGCTGTTGGGGATCCAACCTCGATCTCTACATAAAAGGCTACGTCTCCACCCGTTCCAACGCCGAAGATGATGCCATCATCGGAGCGGATAAGCCAATCGCCGCGGTATTCTCCGGAACTGCTCGGAGAGGTGAGGTCAACAGAGATATCGACTGTTTGCCCAGGAGATACCGTTCCTGATGTAAGTTCCTGAGAGGCCGGTCCACCCATGGCATCACCTTCTTTGAAGATGAGATCGTAACTGGCGTTCCAAGAACATGATCCTGTGTTGCGCAATCGCCAGGTCTTGGTGAAGTCATCGTCGGGTCCGAGCGTGGTACCATCGGGAATGGTTACATCGCTGACGAAGGCGGCGCGATCGCAGGGAACATCGGTTTGTGTTGGAATCGCAGTGTTGGTTGGTGAGCCGGTTGGCTCGGGGGTAGGTTCAGGTTGTGGTGTATCCGTGGCTTCTGGAAGGTCGGGAGGGGGATTATCCTCTACAGCCGCAGTTAATCGCGCCTCTACTGTCTGCGCAGCGAATGTGGGAAAGGGATTCTCGGTCGGTTGCGCACCGGGGAGGTTACAGGCACCTAAGAGTAAAGAAAACAGGATAATGAGCACAATCCAGTTTTGTTTTTTGATTATCATTGTTTCTTCTCCTATCTCGACCTCAGCAGGGCACAACTGACCCCAGCGAACGGCAAGCTCGTGAATTCCATTCAGCATCCTACTGCGGGCTGTTTTGCAGGTCAAGTTCCCTCGATAGGGTATTACCCATTCACCGCGCATAGAGTTCGCAGTCGCTTTTTTTCCACCGTAAATTCTCCATAAACATTTTTCTCTGAGTAAGGAAAGCTTGGCAAGCGAGGGATAGAAATGCGGAGAGGGTTAATTAACTTCTAGGCGAAGGCGCTCATCAAGCTGTATTGATGGTGTCGGATGGACTGCGCGCATACTCCAGGGACCCGTCCACTCAATCTTGACGGGCACTAGCTTGGCATGATGGTTGATGGCAGACTCAAAGAACACGAGCTTGTTGGTTCGTGTACGGCCCTTCCAGCGCCCTTTATGCTTTTCCTCCACCAATACTTCGACAGTTTGGCCGAGATACTTACTGTTGATTTCCGTCGCGATACGAGATTGGAGTTCCTCTAGTTCTCGGAATCGGTGCATCTTCACAGCATCGGGGACATCATCAAGCATGCCTCTGGCTGAAACAGTCTGTGGTCTGGGGGAGTATCGGGCTAGGTGTGCGACATCTAATCTGAGATCTGCCAGGGCATCGTAAGTCTTTTGAAATTGCGCATCCGTTTCCCCCGGGAAACCAACGATAATGTCGGTGGCAATTGAGACATCGGGAATGATGCTGCGGATTCGCTCTATCAAGCGATAATACTCTTCGGCTGTATAGCCTCGTTTCATCTGGCCTAAGATTTTGTCATCCCCGGCTTGGATCGGTACTTCGATGTGCTCACAAACCTTGGGAAGTTCAGCAACAGCATGGAGCAATTCATCGTCCATCCAATTGGGGTGAGAGGTCAGGAAACGAATGCGCTCCAAACCCTCGACATCATTTAAAGTACGAAGCAGGTCTACCAGTCGAGGGCCATCCTCTATGTCCATGCCATAACGGTCGACGATTTGACCTAGCAAGGTTACTTCCTTAATCCCTTGAACAACCAATGCCCTGACTTCTGCAACAATTTCCCCCAACCCTCGGCTGCTTTCAATGCCTCGACGGAAGGGGATCACGCAGAAGGAGCACGCATGAGAACAGCCATAAACAATGGGAACGTGAGCTGCAACGAGCTGACCGATTTCATGCTTGGGTAAGGTAAGTTCTCCATCCATCAAGTTAAATCGATCCAACGTTGACCGGGCTTCAAGCTCTTTGCCGTCGCGATTCGTGAGGAAGTCCAGCAGGGGAGCTGGATCTGAGGGCGGCGAGAAGACATCTACGTGAGGATATGCTTTTGCTAGTTCAGGGTTGCCCCTAACACCAACCATACAACCCATCAGATTAATTACCGCGCGAGGGTTGCGTTCTTTTACTGTTTTAAGCGAGGATAGCCTGCCATGGGCTTTATCCTCGGCGCTTTGCCGTACGACACAGGTATTCAAAATGACGACGTCAGCATCGTCTGCATTACCAACGGGTTCATAGCCCAACTTCTCCAGTGATGAAGCCACGCGTTGGGAGTCGGCAACGTTCATTTGGCAACCAGCGGTCCAGATATGGTAGTGCATGGGTGCGATTATATCCTTAAAGGGTCTGAATTTAGACCCTTGGGTCGAAATCAAAATGTACAGATCTGCGCCATGCAGGCACCAATTACTTGCTGAAGTTTGGGCGAAATCGGGTATGATCCTTGCGTGGAAAGCTGACCGAGCGGAAGGGAAGATTCTTGGAACAGAGTATGGTCGGTAGTGAAAATAGAATCCATCTGAAAGGGACAACAGCGAGGATCCGCAGAATAACCTTGCTGGCCTGTCTGGCACTATCCGCTTGCTTGCCAGCAATCAACCAGGCCGATACTGCTCCAATTTCAAAAGCGACTGCCACATCAACCGAGAAGCCAAAGCCCCTCCTCGCTACGCCTTCAGCGACGCCTACGCCAACACCTACCAGGACGCCCATCTGCGAAACAACCGGGGGCGAGATCATCGAAGGCTCCTACAGCAGTGTTGTCGATCGGGAGGAATTCACGTATTTAGCCTACTTACCTCCCTGCTATGCCGTTGAGCAGGCCGATTATCCAGTCATATATCTGCTGCATGGGTATCCATATGATCAAACACACTGGCTTGATCTTGAGTTGGTGAAAACCTACGAGCAGGAGCGAAAGAGTAAAAAGTGGCCCAAAGTGATCTTTGTTTTACCCTCAGTTCCGGAGCGTATCTATACCCGTACTGATGGCGGGGTAGGCTCCTATGAGCA